>JAZFUH010000061.1:0-3787 GCA_036447125.1 Acidimicrobiia bacterium
CTCGACGAGCCTGACATGATCGGCGTAATAGTCCGGTTCGTATTGGGCTCCGTAGAGGAGTATCGAACCGTCCGGTGAGACCCTCGGTCGAATCTGTTGGACCGATTCACCTGTTGGAAGCCTGAGGGTCTCGCCCCCATCAGTGGGCACGGTGTGAAGCGAGAACCGTATCGTGTCCCACGCCGGCTCACCGGCATCGATGGTGAAGATGACTGTCTCACCGTCAGGTGTGACCGTGATCGAGTTCTCGAGTTCATCAAGACCGATGAGCCTGTCGAGGTCTGGTGTGAGATCGGTGACGACATCATCGGCAAGGTCAACGCGAAAGAGATGGTCGACATGGCGGCCGGCGAGCCACTTCTTCCAATGGCGGAACACGCGGTCCTCGGTGACGACCGGTCGCTTCTTGTCGGCGTTCTCCCCGAGGAATTCTTCGGTCGCTTCGACTGAAGGGTGGTCCCTCATCACGGGCGCTGCGACGATCAGGGTGTCGCGGCCGGGAACCCACGTCACGTATCGGGCGCCGAGCGGTAGTTCCGTGACGCATCGTGCCTCGCCACCGTGGAGTGGCATGACGTGAACCTGTGGCTTTTCATCACCCGACTTGGCAAGGAACGCAACGTGGCCCCCGTCCGGCGAGGGTGAGGGTGCCGATGCGTGACGCTCGGACGATGTCAGTTGTCGCGTGGCTCCGTCCCTGTCGACGATGTAGAGCACGGATTGCGATTCGTTCTCTTCGTCATACGTGACGACGGGAACCACTGCACTTGTCGAGTTCGGTATGTGCTCGGGCTGTCCGACCCGCTTGAGCTTCCACAGATCTTCAGGCGTGATCGGTCGCGGCATCCTGCTCCTCGGTTCGATCCTTCAAGGATGGTACAGGCTCGCTCTGCCTGTCCTGCTCCCTGAGCAGGCCGACCACGAGGCCGTCTGCGACTGCCGTCCACGATGCGTCGATGATGTTGGTGTGGACTCCGACAGAACCCCACGTCGACTCGATGTCTGAGTGCTCCGTGAGGACCCTGACCCTGGCACTGGTTCCGTCCGAGCTGTCGAGGTCTCTCACGCGATAGTCAGTGAGCTTGATGCGATCGACCTCCGGATGGGCATCCCGCAGAGCAGCCCGCAACGCCTCGTCCATCGCCGCAACCGGTCCGTCACCCTCGCGGGTCGAAACGATCCGCTCGCCGTCAACGACGACCTTCACCGTTGCTTCGGCTATCACTTCGCCTCTCCGGTTCTCCACGAACACCCGGTAGGACTCGAGATCAAAGAAGTCCTGTGTCCATCCTGCTACCTCGCGGGCAAGCAGCTCGAAGGATCCGTCTGCAGCCTCGAACAGGTATCCACGGTGCTCCCGCTCCTTGATCTCGTCAACAACCGCCTGTGCCTGCTCCGATGTGAGATCGAAGCCAGATGCTTTGGCTCTGGCGAGCACTGTGGAGCGTCCCGCAAGTTCCGACACCACGACACGAGTTTCATTGCCAATCTTCGATGGGTTCATGTGCTCGTACGCGTCAGGCCGCCTTGCGAGGGCCGAGGTGTGGAGGCCGGCTTTGTGGGTGAATGCCGAGGCCCCGACATAGGGCAGGTGGGGGTCGAGCGTGAGGTTCACAATCTCAGCGATGTGGTGGGACACGGTCGTGAGATGTCCGATGCGGCTCTGCGGGATCGTCTCGATGTCCATCTTGAGGGAGAGGTTCGGGATCACGGAGCACAGGTCTGCGTTCCCTGTGCGTTCCCCGTAACCGTTGATGCATCCCTGTACCTGGAACACACCGTTCTGGACCGCTGTGAGCGAGTTGCCGACGGCCAACCCGGAATCGTTGTGGAAGTGGCAACCGAACGTGGCGTCAGACACCGCTTCGGTGACCTCGCCCACGATGCGTTCGACCTCGTGGCTCAGGAAGCCACCGTTCGTGTCGCACATGACAAGCCTCGCAGCACCGGCGTCGTGGGCTGCTCGAAGAGCCGCCATGGCAAAGTCCGGATTCGAGCGGTAGCCATCGAAGAAGTGCTCGGCATCGAAGAACACATCACGACCCTGCGAGCGGAAGTACGCCACCGTGTCGCCGATCATCGCCACGGCCTCGTCGTTGGATGTTCTCAGGGCATACTCAACGTGGTAATCCCACGTCTTTCCGACGAGACACACGGTGCCCGTCCCGGCCGCAAGCAGCTTCTGGACCTGTGGGTCATCCTCAGGCCTGACACCAGCCCTTCTGGTCGCCCCGAAGGCAACGAGCTCTGCCGTGCCGAGTTCGAGTTCGGTGTGCGCCCGCTCGAAGAACTCGTCCTCCTTCGGGTTGGCTCCGGGCCAACCACCCTCGATGTAAGAGACGCCGAGCTCGTCGAGAAGCCTGCATATCTTGAGCTTGTCGCGCACGGTGAGCGAGATGCCCTCCTGCTGGGTGCCGTCGCGCAGCGTGGTGTCGTAGATCTCGACTGTTCTGTTCATGGTTTCCCCTCAACGAGAGAACCCTCCGATCGACGGAGGGTTCCAAGCACACACGTGTGGGACGTGTGCGCTAGATGATAATGATGGTGGTCGAAATGGTCTGCATTGCCAGCGAGTATGCCCCATCCTCCCAAGAACGTCAAGACCACCCCTTTTCGCGTACTCAGGGTTCCTGACCGGAGTGAGTCCGGTCTACCGTCCACTGAACGGTCTGGACGAAGGACCCCGGTATGCTCGCTGGATGCAAAAGCGAATTTTCTCTGGCGTGCAACCCACGGGAAACATGCATCTCGGGGGGTACCTCGGTGCGTTCCGCAACTGGGTGAAGCTCCAGGACGACTATGACACGATCTACTGCATCGTCGACTTGCACGCGATGACGGTGGATTATGACCCCGATGAGCTCGAAAGGTCGCGGATCGAAACCGCCAAGGTCCTGCTCGCCCTCGGCGTCGATCCTGAACGCTCACTGCTGTACTGCCAGAGTCAGGTGCCAGGCCATGCAGAACTCGCCTGGATTCTTGGAACGATGTCGCCAATGGGCGTGCTGAATCGCATGACCCAGTTCAAGGAGAAGACCACCGCCGGCGCCGCATCGAACCTCGGGCTCTATGCCTACCCCGTGCTCATGGCTGCAGACATCCTCCTTCTGCGTGCCAACCTGGTACCGGTAGGTGACGATCAGCGGCAACACATCGAGGTCACCCGTGACCTCGCTGAGCGTTTCAACAACAAGTTCGGTGACGTCTTTCCGATTCCGGAGGCGTACGTCCCCAAGACTTCGGCGAGGGTCATGTCGCTCACCGATCCGACATCCAAGATGTCCAAGTCAGACCCGCAGGAGAGGAGTCGCGTATCGCTCCTCGATGACCCCGATGTGATCAGGAAGCGGATCCGTTCAGCTGTCACCGACAGCGATCCTGAGGTCAGATACGACGTTGCGGCGAAGCCGGGAATCTCCAACCTGCTCGAGATCATGTCTGCCTGTACGGGAGATTCGATCGATTCCCTCGTTGACCAGTACGCAACCGGTGGATACGGAGCCTTCAAGGACGCGGTGGCCGATGCCGTGATCGCGGAGGTCGGCCCTGTGAATGAGCGCTACAGGCTGTTGAAGGACAGCGATGTCCGCGACGTCCTGCACTCGAGCGGAATCCGTGCCAACGAGATGGCTGATGGATACATGGCCGAGGTGCGTGAAGCGACCGGGATCAGAGGTTTCTAGGAAGTTCACGGTCTACGGTTTACGGTTCTCGTCTGTCGTCTCGACGCTCACACTTCAGGGCTGACGCCTCGGGATTGTGCGGCTACTACTCTCGCGTCATCGCC
>JAZFUH010000062.1:0-3216 GCA_036447125.1 Acidimicrobiia bacterium
GCATCTGGAGAGGTGGCCGAGCGGCCGAAGGCGCTCGCCTGCTAAGCGAGTAGGGGGTTACAAGCTCCCTCGAGGGTTCAAATCCCTCCCTCTCCGCAACCAGAAGGGTCCCGAGGGGCCCTTCTGTCGTTCTTGCCCGACTGGGGAGCCCCGTGCGGTGCCGAGTTGCCTGAGAACGGAGAGCTCAACCAGTGGCCCACTCCTTGACGATCCGATCGAGTGTCGGCAGTGTCACGAGACCCGAACCGAGCACGGCATCGTGGAAGCCCCTGATGTCGAACCGGTCGCCCATGGCCGCCTCGGCTTCGGCACGCATCCGCTGGATCTCGATACGCCCGATCATGTACGACACGGCCTGTCCCGGCATTGACAGGTAGCGGTCGATTTCTTCGACGATCGCGTTCATTGCCATCGGAGAGTTCGCAGCCATGTAGTCGATGCCTTCTTGGCGTGACCATCCAAGTGAATGCATTCCTGTGTCAACGACAAGGCGACAGGCACGCATCGAGTCAGCCATCAGCATGCCTATGCGGTCGAGTTCGGATCCATACAGGCCCATCTCATCCGCAAGACGCTCGGTGTAGAGACCCCATCCCTCCCCATAGGCTGAAATGAATGCGTGTCGTTGGAATGCGGGAATCGATTCGCCGAGTTCCTGCGCGATGGCGGCCTGGAGATGATGTCCGGGGATACCCTCGTGGAACGACGTCGCTTCGATCTCGAAGGTACCCCACGACGTGGGGTCTTCGGTGTTCATGAAGAACGTGCCTTCCCTCGATCCGTCATCGGCAGGAGGGAAGTAGAAGGCAACGGGGCCGGACTTGACCTCCTGAACGAAGCAGTCCGACTTCGGCAGACGTCCGAACCAGTCGCCCATCTCTGCCTTGGCTCTTTCGAAAGCAGCTTCTGAGGCAGCGATCACACCCTCACCGGTTGTGTGGTGAAGCTCGGGGTCATCCCTGAGTACCGCGAACATCTCCTCGAGCGAAGTCGAGCCGAGTACCGGACCTGCGATCTCCAGGTATTCCTCGGCGAGACTGTCGATCTGTTGGAGCCCTATCTGATGGATCTCGCCGACTTGCATCGAGAGGGTGGTGAAGCGGTCGAGGAGCCTCGAATACACGAGGTCGCCATCTGGAATGCCGAAGAGGCCGGCCCGATCATCCGGTCGTGCAACAGGACCGACTTCGTCCCTGATCACGTCCCGATAACGCTCGAACGCGGGATTGACGGAGTCTCTCACGATCGTGGTTGCCCTCTCACGCCATTGTGCCGTGTCCTCCTCGGAGTGCGCCTCGGGCATCTGGGCTCGAAGGAGGGGCGATTCGTCGATGGGTGATGCAAGGAGCGTGTCGAGTTGTCCAACAGTCTTGTCCACAGCGAACCTGGCATTGACGCGACCGCTGGCAACCCCCTCGCGAAGCCTCTCGGTCGATTGGTCGAGCATTCGAGCGAACGAGACATACTTGTCAAGCATCCCATCAGCATGGTCAGCGGTCTCGACCGACATCTGAGGGATGAGCACCTGGATCGTGACCTGTGGTCCGAAGATCGGATCGACACCGAACTCGGCCTGACGCATCTCGGAGACAGCGGCGTTCGACTCTGCCTCATAGATCAAGGTCTCGACGGTCGTGCGGTCAGAAGACGATAGCTTCGAGATGTCGAAGGACCGTGCATGTTGTGCAAAGGACCGCTTCGCTGAAATGTCTGCGTCCTCGGCTTCGCGGCTTGCGTCTTCGAACCGATCGATGTAGCGGTAGTCGCCAAGCATATGGGCCTCGGTCGGATTCGTCCTGAGGACATACTCCCAGTACTCGTCTGCGAGGGCGCGTAGGTCTTCGTTCACGTGGTCTCCTGTCAAACCGCTTTCTGTTGTGCTTCCAGAGCACTACCTTATTGCCACCAAGCGCCCGTAGCTCAATTTGGATAGAGCGTCTGACTACGGATCAGGAGGTTGTGGGTTCGAGTCCCGCCGGGCGTGCCACCGGAATCCCTTGTGCCACAAGGGATTCCGCCTATTGGCTAGTTAGGTCGATGACGTCTGGTCCGCGGTTGGTCCGCATTTGGTCCGCGAGAGCTTGGCTGCGCACCCCGTCGAGGGCCACCGCCAGAGCCTCCATATCGGACGGGAACAGGTGCCCGTAGCGGTCCATCGTCACGGAAATCGATGAATGGCCGAGGTGTACCTGGATCGCTTTGGGATGTGCTCCTTCGGCGATGAGCAGGGCCGCGCACGTGTGTCTCAGGTCGTGGATGCGGAGCCCCTCGGGTAACCCGGCGTCGGCTACGGCCTTGTACCAAACCTGACGCCGGAAGTTGGAGTTCCGCAGCGCCGTTCCCAAGGGAGACGTGAAGACCAACGTATCGGGACCATCTTCCACCTCTCGAGCGAGGTGTTGAGCCATCAGCTCGGTGAGGAACGCGGGGATGATCACCGTTCGATGGCGGTAGGTCTTCGTGGCGCCGAAGTGAAGCATCCCCCGAGCCTCTGAGAGCGATTCGGTGACTTCGATCCGGGACCGCAGGAGGTCGCATCGCTTCCGACGAACCGCGACGGCCTCGCCCCAGCGAAGGCCTCCGTACGCGAGCAGATAGACGAGCGCTCCGTAGGGTTCCCGGATCGCCGCGGCGAGACGCTCGACCTCCTCTGCAGACAGGAAGAGCATCTCGGGGTCAGGCTGACGGGCGACCTTCACACCAGTGACCGGATTCGCGACGAGGTAGCCAGCCTCGACGGCCAGTATCATCATGCTGTTGAGCACCTGACGTGCCTGGCGGACCCCAGAGGGACCGAGCCCTGCTGCTTGCAGATCGGCTACCCACTCCTCGACGGCCATGCGGTCGACGTGGCGGAGCTGTTGGCTACCGAACGCAGGGAGGACGTGGGCGTGAAGATTGGACTCGTAGCCAGCCAGAGTCTTGGGCTTGAGGTGGGACTTCGTGCGCAGCCACCGATCCGACCACTCGGCAACGGTGGTCTTCGAGAGCCGAGGGTCCGTCCACTCCCCTCGGATTCTGTCCGCTTCCACCGTCACAGCAAAACGGCTTGCGTCGGACTTTCTGAGGAAACTCCTGGCTCGCTCTCGTCCTGATGGATCTCTGTACCGGACCTGCCAGGGTCGCCGCCGTCCAGATAGGTGTTGGATATGTGCCACGGTCGGATGCCTCCTCGTTCACCTGTGACAATCAAAGCACGTCTGTCTTGATCCTGTC
>JAZFUH010000063.1:0-2924 GCA_036447125.1 Acidimicrobiia bacterium
CTGATATGTCGAGCCGCCGACACGACGGGACCGAACCTCAAGGGTCGGGCGAACGTTGTCAACGGCACGTTTGAGGATGGGGAGCGGATCAGATCCTGTGCGCTTCTCGACCGTGTCCATTGCCGTGTACACGATGCGGCGAGCCGCGCCCTTCTTCCCCTTCAAGAGGATCTTGTTGATGATCTGACTGACCAGAACAGATTGATAGATCGGGTCGGGATCGATCTTGCGTACTTCGGCTGGTGCTCTACGCATTACGAATCCTTCTTCGTGCCGTAGCGGGAGCGGGACTGCTTGCGACCCTCGACGCCTGCAGCGTCGAGCGCCCCACGGATGACCTTGTATCGAACACCGGGAAGGTCCTTCACACGTCCCCCACGGACGAGAACGATCGAGTGTTCCTGGAGGTTGTGGCCCTCGCCGGGAATGTATGCGGTGATCTCAGCTCCGGACGACAGGCGGATACGTGCGACCTTGCGAAGTGCCGAGTTCGGCTTCTTCGGGGTAACGGTGTAGACACGCGTGCATACGCCGCGTCTCTGAGGAGAGCCGGCGAGACCGACGGTTCTCTGCTTCTTCGGCTTTGGCTTCCGGCCGTGGCGGACCAGCTGCTGTACGGTTGGCACTTTGCTCTTTGTCTCTCTCTTCGGCGCACACCGACCCGGTACTCGGGTATCGGAGTTCTGACGAACGAAAAATCGGCCCGTTGCGAATTGCGCAACAGGACCGATCCCTTGGTTGAGCCTCTCCCGGTACAACAGCATCTCAGATCGGTTGAACTGGAATGCCTCAGGGTACCGACGGACTCGGCTTGGGATAACCAGACAGGAGTATAGGGACGTGCGGCTCTAACGCGCAAGACAAGATGGCCACCTGGCCATCCACCACCTGGTTCGTTTCAAAACACTAACAGGATCCTCGAGAGCCCGCGTCCCCCTTCAAGGAAGGACGCGAAAACTGAGAATTTCCTAAATCGGAAACTCCGGAGGGGGTTGCTGTGGGGTCGGGGCGGCTGGAGGGGCCGGCTCCGGGCCTGCAGGTGGTCTTCTGGCGGCTGTCTTACGGGCGACCGTCGCCCGATACTCACGCAGTCCGCTGAAGGCGAAGATGACAACGATGATCGCAGCGAAATCGAATCCGTTCAGGACTGCGACCGGCACGACCACCGCAACGGTTATCCACGTGATCACCTGGCTGATCAGAGGCGCCTTCTCCTCGTTCACCATCGAAGCCAGATGCTGGACCATGTGGCCACCATCGAGTGGAACGATCGGCACCCAGTTGAGCACGCCCCACACAAGCGCGGTGAAGATGAACGCGTTGAGAAAGACCTCCATCTCGGGAGACACTCCAGCAAACGCGCCGCTGCGGCCCAGCAGCAGCATCGCTCCCCCTGCGGCGATCCCGGCTGCTGACCCGGCTGCCGAGATGAGAAAAGATCGGCCGTGGCTCATCATTGAGTTGTGACTGTATGACGTGAGACCGCCAAATCCGTAGAGCGTGACCGCAATGCCCTTCGCTCCGAACCTACGGGCCGTGAGAGCGTGACCCATCTCATGTAGCAATATCGACACGAACGCCGCTGCCGTCCATATTGCGATGTCGATACCTGAGTAAGCGGTCGCACCCAGGAGGGCGATGAACAGGAACGTCACATGGACGCCGACCGGAATACCGAGGAGCGAGAACTTGAGCATGGCCAGAACGTAATACGAAGTCAGTGGTACGTTGAAGCGATGAAACGAGTACTCGGCTTCGGCGCACACAACGTGTGGAGTGTGTACCCGGATGAGGCAAGGAAGTCCGGCGAACCTGCCCCCTGATTGGCGAGAAGTGGTTTCCTAGAAGTCCAGTAGCTGCCGGTCCCACGAAGAACGACGATACAGATCCCGTTCTCACCTCTCTTTGGGCTGGAGACCGGACTCACTCCGGTCTGGAACCCTGGGTAACCCAAGTCGGAAGGGGCGCCTTTCGGCGCCCCTTCGATCGGTTTGGTCGGTGACTACTCGTCGTCCGAGTCGCCGTCTCCGGATGGTGCTGCGGGGGAAGCTGCTCCGAGGGACGCAAGCCACTCGGCAGGGTCTGCCGGAAGCGAGTCGTCTGCAGACTCGATGTCCACGTCTCCGAAGAGTCCTGCCGCTGTCGGTACCTCCGCGTCGGGCAGCATCGGCTCGATCGACTGGTACGCCGTTGAACCGGTACCGGCCGGGATCAACTGTCCGATGATCACGTTCTCCTTCAGACCACGCATGAAGTCTGATCTGGAGTTGAGGGAAGCCTCCGTGAGTACCCGCGTCGTCTCTTGGAACGATGCTGCGGACAGCCACGAGTCGGTTGCGAGTGAAGCCTTCGTGATGCCCATGAGCTCAGGGCGACCCTCCGCCGGCTGCTTGCCATCCTCGACAAGCTCGCGGTTGGTATCACGGAACACCTGACCATCAACGAGCTCGGCAGGCAACCATGGGCCATCACCAGCGTTTGCGATGCGAACCCTGCGGAGCATCTGGCGCACGATCAGCTCAATGTGCTTGTCGTGGATGTCGACTCCCTGGGCGCGGTACACCTCTTGCACCTGATCAACCAGATAGCGCTGGCACGCCCGAACACCTCGGATCGCAAGCACATCTTTCGGGTCGAGCGGACCCTCGGTGAGCTGAAAACCCGGCTCGACGATATCGCCCTCGGACACGATCAGACGTGCACGAGCCGAGAGATCGTACGAAACGACTTCCTCATCACCATCGACGATCACGATCGTTCGCTGTCCGATATCCGCGTCCGTCACGAGCTTCACTGCACCGCCTGCCTCAGCAAGAAGTGCGACACCTTTGGGTCTACGGGCCTCGAAGAGCTCCGTGACACGGGGAAGACCGTGCGTGATGTCCTCACCAGCGATACCGCCGGTGTGGAAGGTACGCATGGTC
>JAZFUH010000064.1:0-18939 GCA_036447125.1 Acidimicrobiia bacterium
GTGGATCACACGCCCAGCTACCTGTGGGAGAGCGCGTCCCGTTCGATTTCAGGAGCCCTGCTCGATCACCTGCCAACCGTGTTGGCCGGTCGCGAGGCCTGGCGCGAGCAGGAGACGATTCGGCGCGCTGTTGTGATCGACGAAGGTGTGATCCTGAAGCCGGACATCCTGTCGTTCCAGGGGCGCCAACCACAATATCCGCACGAGGGCCTCGCTGTGGCACTGCACTGAACGGAGGCGCCGAAACAGCACTGCCGCCTGCTTCCGGGGCCGCACATAACGGCCGCAGATATGGGCGGGTAGAACCCGCTTGGGATTCTTGTCGATTGCTATGGGTGAACCAGATGCGCTCGGCGTTGATCGTGCTTAGTGACCGAACGTGTTGTCGAAAGACTCGTTGGTGTGCGGCGCCTTCTTGGCCTTCTTGGCAAGACGCTTCTCCTTCAGGGTCTTCTGAGCGACCTTCCTTGAACTCTTGCCACCCTTGTCCTTGTTTGCCATCGGAGCCTCCTGACCGGCGACCGGAGTGGGAACCGTGGAACCAGTCTCTCACACCACTACAAACCGCAGCCATAACGGCGCAGCTGGAGACGTCCCCGTTGTCTAGCCGCCGAGGGCGGAGAAGACCTCATAGACCATGAAGGCCGGCCAGAATAACGCCTGGAAGATCGAGCCCACATAGTCCCAGAACGAGTTTGCCTGCTGCCAGAAGTAGACGAGCGCACCAAAGATACCGAGACCGTAGATTGCCCCTCCACCGGCGGCAGATCTGCTGCTTGAACTCACTTTCATTCACCTCGGGTAGATGCGTCAAGCGTACTCGCAGCCGCTATGTGCGGGCCAGCAGGCGCTGGTGGACCTGTTCCATCGCGGAAGGTTGCGTTAGGCGCTTGGTGAGTGAATCGCCTCTGGGCGGAGCGGAAATACCCTGCTTGATGATGACGAGGGCTTGGGAAACGGGACTTCGGGTCATAGGACCGTGGCTTTCTTGGTGATCACCGTTCAATTTCTGACGGTTGTGCGGTACAGACTGCGATGCAGGCATCTCGGTTGGATGACCCAGCAGCAAGGCGAGACGCGGTTGGGCACTACAACGGAAGTGGTGGTGTTGAACCGAGGCGAGCGCAGCAGTTCGCGGTGTGTCATCTGCGCTATGTCGTGGACACTATCTGTATTGCGGGACAAGTGAGCCCATTTCGTGGATCGTTTCGCCATCCTGCTCCCCAAGGCCAGCCGCAACCCGGATTCGCAGTCGCTCACACCCAGAACGCATATCGGCTGCGGATTCAGGGGGCCATTGCAACATCCCGGCGGGTCTGTCTGGCGGTGCCGATCATTCAGGGGTCTGCTGCTGAAGGTTCCCGACGCGAAATAGTAGAAACATATTGGAGGCTCGCCTCGGCGACGAGAAGACCCCCAGGTCGATTCGGCGCTTCGGGCATGGTCGGTCCATCGGCCCGATAGCCCTTATTCGCCAATAGTTCTCGGCTTGCACTGGTTCGCACCGAATCGCCCTGTTTCGTGTTGTTATGCGGACCTAACGCAGACGATACAGCAGAGTTCTCGACCACCCAGCCGGATATGGGTGGGCGCTTCTAGGCCATGTCTACTTCGTGTCGGGTGATCAATCCGTTCTCGACTGCTGGAACATAGAAACGATGAGGGACGACCTTGAACACTGCATAGGGCGGTATCGAGATGTCGAGCGCATCGATGGCAGCAGCCACTGCATCGGTGTAGCCCTCTTGGGAAACCCGACTTGCTGTGCACTCCATCTGGACACCGTTGAGACCAGCGGTCGTGGTTGCGGTGATTTTCGGCTGCTCACGATCGAACACGACAGCAGCAACGGTGCTGGTGACCTCCAAGTGTCGAACATGGCGTGCCTCGGCGAGAGAGAAGAAGAAGAAGTTCAAGTCTTCATCCGCCATGTACTCCAGGGGAGCAACCCACGGTTGGTGACCGTCGGTCGTTGCCAACACGATGATGCTGTTGCGTTCGATCAACGCTCTAACCCAAGCACTACTAGTCCGGTCGGGGCGTCGGATTGCGAAGTCTTCTATCGCTCCCAAACCTCTCAGTCCCTCAGTGTTCATCGACGCCTCCCTGTCAATTCCCCAAGGTTTGTTGCATCGGCGGGTGCCTTCCGTGTTGATGCGTTGTGTTTGAGCCGCCGTTTCAACACTACACACGAGAAGTCGTGCGTCAAAGGTCCGCCCATAACGGCGGTGGTTTCAAGGAGCCATTGCAACACCTGGTCGAGTCTGTCTGACGGTGCCGATCATTCAGGGGTCTGCTATTGGAGGTTCCCGACGCGAAATAGTAGAAACCTATTGCAGGCTCACCTGGCCGACGAGACAGCAATGACTCTGGTCAAGAGTGATGCAACGATCCCTTGAAACTGCAAACTCGAACACAACGGAGTCGACGACAGAGAGCAATACATCGCGCTAGACGATCTCATCTCATACCTAGATGACGACCGGTCAGGCGCCGTCTCATATGCAGGCATGGGGAAGATCCATTCCTCGGCTCTGGCATCGATGGTCCCCTGAGGGACAGGGACCTCGTCAAGATTCCAGTCTCCACGTCATTTCCGGATGATGTGGGATTATTCTTCCCACATGTCCACTTCTGGCAGGGCTGACGGACCGGCGCGAAACCGCATGTCCGGTAGATTGCGTGTCAGGAGGATCAGATGTCGAAAGAGCGGTGGGGTGTTCTGAGTACGGCCGATATCGGCATGTCCCAGGTGACGCCTGCTATCCAGAGCGCGACGAACTGCGACGTTGTAGCGATCGCCTCTCGCGATGGAGACCGGGCGGCAGCCGCGGCTGCGCAGCTTTCGATCCCGGATGCCTACGGCACATACGAGGACCTCCTCGCAGCTGAGAACGTCGACGCGGTATACATCCCTCTGCTGAACGACATGTACGCTGAGTGGGTCACCAAGGCGGCCCTCGCGGGAAAGCACATCTTGTGCGAGAAACCGCTAGCGATGTCAGCGCAGCAGGCAGAAGGAATGGTCAGCGCGTGAAATGAGGCAGGCGTCAGGCTTCAAGAAGCGTTCATGTACCGCCACCACGCTTCGTGGGTCGAGGCGGTCAAGCTCGTCAGAGACGGCGCGATCGGGGAGCTGAGGACGCTGCAGAGCTGGTTCAGCTACTACAATCGATCCTGAGAACATCCGCAACCGCGTTGTGAACGGCGGTGGTGCTGTGATGGACATCGGGTGCTACAACATCAATCTGTCGAGGATGCTCTTCCACGCCGAGCCCGTCAACGTATCCTCCGTTGTCCGTCGCGATCCTGCGATGGGCATCGACATCCTCACCTCTGCGATCCTCGAGTTCCCCGACGGCGGGCAGTCATCATTCACATGTTCGATCCGATCTGCGCCGTTTCAGGGGGCACGGGTCTTCGGCACAGAGGGCAGGATCGAAATCGAGATCCCTTTCAACATCCCGACCGAACGCGAGACGCGTTTACGTCTCAATGTCGGTGGCGGGCAGCGCGAGGGAGCGACGCGAGAAACCATCACGTTCCCCGCGGCAAACCAGTACACGATCCAGGCGGAACTGTTCGCCGATTCGATTCTCAGCGGCACCGCGGTGGCGGTCCAGCCCGATGATGCAGTGGCGAACATGGCTGTGATCGAGGAGATCTTCGGGTCCTAGCCGCCGGGAACGAAGTACAACAAGATCCAAGCCAGACAACGAAATCCAAGCCAGACAACGAAAGAGACAATATGAGAGATCTGACAGACAACGTGATCGCGATCACCGGAGCAAGCTCCGGAATCGGTGCCGCAAGCGCCAGGGCTCTGGTGGCTGAAGGCGCCTCAGTCGTCATCGGAGCGAGGCGAGGTTCGCGGCTCGCCGAGATGGTCTCGGAGCTCGGATCGAAGGCCGTGGCCGTCGAAATGGATGTCCGCGATCCGGGCGATTCCAAGAGACTCGTTGCCGAGGCCTATTCCCGGTTCGGCCGCCTTGATGCGCTCATCGCCAACGCGGGAATCGGCGCGTACGGGGGAATCATGGATCTCACAGACGAACAACTTGCAGACATGATGGAGATCAACGTCGCTGGGACGGTGTGGCCGATCAGAGCAGCGGTCCCGGGGTTCTTGGAGGAAGGTGCGGGCGACATCGTCATCGTTGCATCGGTCGCTGGATTGAGAGGCGCCGGCGACGAAGCTGTGTACGCCGCAACCAAGTTCGCTCAGGTCGGGCTTGCAGGAGGACTCGACAGGGAGCTCAGGTCGTCAGGGATCCGCGTGAGCACGATCTGCCCTGGGGGAACTGCCACGGAATTTGCCATGGGAGCGGGACGGACGCCGGACATGCCGGGATTGGCGGACATGATGCGACCTGACGATGTGGCGGAAGCAATCGTGACGGTGCTCCGGCAGCCTCGATCGATGCGCACGCTCATTTGGTCGATGCGCAGCGCCCAGGAAGACGACTAACTCTCGGAGTTCAGCAGTCGGGGTGGTGTCTGAGAATCAGCGGTGCAGATCCTTGATATCTGTCTCGGTCACGTCGTGAAACGGCATACCCTGATGATCAGGAGATGTCGTCTTCAACCACCCAGCGATCTGTTGAGGGGACCACCGGCAGCAGTTCACCTTTGGTGTCTCCGTCATCGGCGAAGTAATTCTGCTGCCGGAGGTTCCCGACGCTAAATAGTAGAAACCTATTGCAGGCTCACATCGCCAACGTGACGACAACGACTCTGGTCGAGAGTGATGCAACGATCCCTTGAAACCGCAGGTCATTACAACACGTCGATCGAGGCAACCTTGTCACACCCATCCAGGTGATAATCGAAGGTACCGGTGGCCAAGATCAGCTACTCAGCGAACGGGTTGAGCGAAGAGCGCTGCTGGCCGCGGGAGCGTTGGCAGTCTCGGTGTTTCTCCTTGTCGCCCTGCGGGTGGCAGCTACCATCGCGCTGTGGCAATCAGCCCCTCGATCAGGCCGAACTGAGGTAAGACCATGAACCAAGTTGACGCTTCTGAAACTACCCGTCTGTCGGAGACAATCGGAACGCTGTTGCAGGCCCTCGAAGATTTCAATCGCTTTCGGGGTCCCGACCTTGCTGGACGGGAGCGATCTATCTGGGAGTCAACGTTGGACCAACCCATTCCGGAGAGAGGGGAGGGTCTCGATGAGGTCCTGATGGAGTTGATCGAAACCATCATTCCG
Source organism: Acidimicrobiia bacterium (assembly GCA_036447125.1). Lineage (GTDB taxonomy): Bacteria > Actinomycetota > Acidimicrobiia > Spongiisociales > UBA5794 > B3-G11. The sequence goes on from JAZFUH010000064.1 coordinate 5,208, forward strand.
TATGGGCTGCGAGTTGGCGCACCCGGGTTTTCTGGCTGGATGGCTGTGGCGCCCACGACTGCAGGAACGGTAGCTGCGCTTGCAGGAACAGTCGCCGGTCCACAACGGTGGTGGATTCAACCCTTCAACTTCTTAGAGACTGTAGCTCTGCGTTGGCTTGCAGAACTGCTTGGTCTGCCGAGTGAGCTACAGGGAACCTTCACCAGCGGTGGTTCTGTCGCCAACCTCATCGGCCTCGGGGCAGCCCGTCAAAGAGCGTTTGAACAACGTGGCGTGGATCCGGCTCGAGACGGACTACCTCCGAACTCGCGCTGCCGTATATACGCGAGTAGTGAAGTGCACCATGTCGTTATTCGAGCTGCGGGAGTGCTCGGTCTCGGGCGACGATCCGTCGCCAGTGTTCCGATTGATCACAAGCAGAGGATCGATCTAACCGAGCTCCGAAACGGCTTGGAAACGGATCGAGCCGAAGGCATAATCCCCATTGCTCTCGTTGCCAGTGCCGGAACCGTCAATACCGGAGCGATCGACCCAATAGAGCAAATGGTCGAACTCGCGGCCGAGTTTGACACTTGGCTTCATGTCGATGGCGCGTATGGCCTCTTCGGAAAATTAGACCCGCGTGTAGCTCCTTTGTATCGTGGGCTTGAAGGGGCAGACTCTCTCGTCGTGGATCCACATAAGTGGCTCGCGGCCCCGGTTGGGTGCGGGGTCGCGTTCGTGCGTGACCGAGCCTTATTGGGCAGAGCCTTCACGACAGAGCCCGCTGAATATCTCGAAGGTGCTGCCGGAGCCGGGGAGGTTCGGTCCCCGTTTGATCATTTTGGCCAGCTGTATCACAACTTCAATGTCGAGCAGTCTGCTCCATCTCGCGGTGTTCAAGTCTGGGCGATTATCAAAGAGATCGGTGTGGAAGGGATGCGCCAGCGGGTCGTTCGCCACAACGATTTTGCGCGTCACCTGGCGGCACGGGTCGAACGAGACCCACACCTAGAGCTGCTAGCGGAGCCAACCTTGTCGATTTGCTGTTTTCGCTACCGAGCGTCAGATGTGGACGAAACAAGGCTGGATGAGCTGAATGCCGAAATCGCGCGCCGCCTCCGCGCCGAAGGCAAATACGTGCCCTCCACCACTCGAGTAGCGGGCAGGCTTGCGATTCGTCCAGCCTACATCAACCCTCGCACCACTATCGCCGAAGTTGATGGTTTAGCGGATCAAGTCCGAGAGATAGGAGATTCGCTCACCTCATATGGAAGCACTGCGATGAGCGTTTGAATGCGTCCGATGTGCATCACAGCCAAGATGGCGTCGTCGCTAAGCAGAAACTAGAACCGACCTAGCCTTATTTCACGACTCCGGTGCCCAATTGGTGTCCCCGGGGATTTTGAGGAAGAACATTGGCTTAGTCGCTCGCAGGTAGCGCATAACGACGACAAGGCGACCCAATCGACTCACCCACCAGCGTCCTCGATCCGGGAATCTGTTCGCGCAAGAGACACGGAACGCCGATCTCAGGTAGCGCACCGGATATGCGCACGCTGTCGCGTCGTGCGCGATGCCTGAATGCATATCACGATCGGAAATCGGGTCGTCAGCTGTTCAACAGGCAACTCGGTCGATCGCATGGCCTACTTGTGCCCATACAAGGCCAAACAGCCACATTGCTGTAAAGCCAACTGCGGCAAAGGCTGTGAGGTAGCGTTCTGCGGTGCGGTGCGTCGAAGTGGCAGCACCGGCGATCGACGCGATAGCGCCGATTGGTAGCACGAACCATGCAACCATCAGCACTATCGGCCCGAACGAACTGCAGAGGTCCATGTCACCGGTCAGGGCGATTCCGACGGCTGTCATGATCAATGCACCGATAGCGAACGATTGGAAGAAGAAGGGGTCGGCGCCGAGCTGGTCCAAAGGCGGCGCAGTCTCAGATAAGGGAGCCTGTTCCAACCGTGAAGCGGTCAGAGTGTTCACTTGTTCTTCCCTGGCGCGTCCCCAGATTTGCCCTGCGGCGTATCTGGGTCGCCGACACGATGATCAGATGCCCCAGCGGGCACGAGATCGCTTGACACGCCGCTGTCTGAACATTCACCCTCAAGAACCGACTGATCGACGGGTTCGGTTGCATCAGTTGACGTGGACTGTTCATGTGGGCGAACTTGCTGGTCACCCTTGCCGAGGTCTGATTGAGCCACGGTCCTCGTGACACATCCCCGCTGCGAAACCTCAGCGAGCTCGTGTATGCGTCTTACGATCTGGCCGTGGTTGACCTGCCCATTTGAGCCCACCACAGATACCAGTACATCGTTGGATGTGCCATCCACTCCCAACGTGCCAGCGTCGGGTGCTTCGGCAGTTGGCGTGCTGAGAGTCAGGGCATTGCTAGCCGACTCGTATGAGACGGCGAACTGGGTCTCGGGAGGATTATCGACGGGATATCCGGGCGCAGCAGACGCAACTCCCGTCACGAGGAGTGGAATCACGCCAAGAAACATCAACGGCAAAGTGCCTGGCAATGTCGATACTCGCCTCATATTGATTCTCTCCGTCAAAACGTTTCTCCATGGGTCCGACCGGCCCCAGGACATGGCCGGAACCCACGGAGCCGCATACCCACACGACTGCAGGTCCTCAACTCACTATCGGCGTCACAGACATCGAACCAGAGAAGGGTTTGCCAGATCCTCGACATGACTAGTCCATAGTTCTGGAAGCAAGGTCGCAAGGCTCAAGGGGGCTGCGGTTTCAAGGGATCGTTGCAACACCTCGGCGAGTCTGTCTGACGGTGCCGATCATTCAGGGGTCTGCTGCTGGAGGTTCCCGACACGAAATAGTAGAAACCTATTGCAGGCTCGCCTCGGCGACGAGAAGACAACAACTCTCGTCGAAGGTGATGCAGCGATCACCTGAATTCACGATAGAAACCTATTGCAGGCTCACCTCGCCAACGAGACAACACCAACTCTCGTCGAGAGTGATGCAATGACTCCTTGAACTCGCACTACCGGCCTGTCGCCTCCCGGGTTCTCACCGACCCCGCCCAAATCCGAAGAGCCAGTTATTGACGAGTGTACCGACACCGGCAACCATGGTCAGATGCCGAATGGAGACCTGGCGACTGAAACCGCGATCTACCTCGAGCGCCTTCGTGTCGAAAGGGGCCTTGCCGAGAACACGATCGTTGCATACAGGGGCGACCTTGCCGGTTTCGTCGAGTTCGCCTCTCGCTACGGTGTGTCCGACGTGGACCGTGTCGACCGGAAGCTCATGCGAAGGTATGTTGCGAATCTCACGACGCGGGGATATGCGCCGAGGTCGGTTGCACGAAAGGCATCGGCAGTCCGCGCATTCTTCGGAGACCTTTCAAGACGTGAAGTCATCGATCACAATCCCGCTTTGGACACCCCGCGACCGAAGCTTCCCCAAACGTTGCCTCGTGCGATTCCTGCTGGAGCCCTCGGCAGAGCGCTCGATGATCTCGACGGATCCGACCCCGTCGAAATTCGTGATCGAGCGATCCTTGAGACACTGTACGGGATGGGTCTGCGAGTTTCGGAGCTTTCATCGCTGACGATCGAATCTGTGGACGACGGACCGTTCCTCCGCGTGCGCGGGAAGGGGGACAAGGATCGCAGCATCCCAATCGGTGGCGCTGCGCGTAGGGCCATCGACAGATACCTCATTGACGCTCGCCCAAGTTTCATGACGTCCGAGTCGGGCGCCTCGCTCTGGCTCGGGTTGCGAGGCAAGCCTCTTGGTCCGCGTGGCGTTCGAAGAGTCGTGCGTGCCAGGGTTGGAACGTTCCCGCATGCGCTTCGTCATTCCTATGCGACGCATCTGCTGGAAAACGGTGCAGATCTTCGCTCGGTCCAGGATCTGCTCGGTCACACCGAACTGGGCACTACCCAGATATACACTGCCGTCACACGAAGACACATGACCGAGACATACGAAAGAAGCCATCCCCGTGCGTGAACCAGGAGAGAACGAACTCCAGGACCTGTGGGCAGGATTCAAGGCCACGGGCGACGAGCGTGCGCGCGAAGGTCTCATTCTTCACTACTCGCCTCTCGTGAAGTTCGTAGCCGGCCGTGTCGGTTCCGGTCTGCCGAGGAATGTGGACCAGAACGATCTTGTGTCCTTCGGGACCTTTGGCCTGATCGATGCCGTCGACAAGTTCGAGCCTGAGCGGGGTTTCAAGTTTGAGACCTATGCGGTCAACCGGATCAAGGGTGCGATCCTCGATGAGCTGAGGCATCTCGACTGGGTTCCGCGTTCTGTGCGTGCACGTGCCCGCGAGATCCAGCGAACAATGGCAGAACTCAACCACAAGCTCCAGCGCACTCCGACCGAAGAAGAGGTCGCAGAGGCGATGGAAGTTCCATTGGACACTTTGCGTGACCAGCTGGGCGAGATCGCGAATCTCGGATTCGTCGCTCTCGATGAGCTCCTGAATCCAACCGAGAGAGAGTCGGGTGCGATGTCTGACATGATCGCCGACCCCGAGGCGATCGATCCATCCGGCAGTTTCGAAAAGGAAGAAACTCGCTACATGCTTGCGGACTCGATAAACCGTCTTCCAGACCGCGAGCGTCTCGTCCTCACCCTGTACTACTACGAGGGGCTCACTCTCGCTGAGATCGGGGGAGTGTTGAACGTCACCGAATCGCGCGTTTGCCAGATCCACACCAAGGCTGTCATGAGTCTGAGGAACAGGTTCATCGAACCGGCCTATCGATAGACAGGCTTCGCCCACGGTTCGAAGTTCACAGTTGACGGTTCACACACCCGGGAGAATCAAGACTTTCAACGGACCCTGAGCAGCCAGTGGCCCTAACGCACATCGCAGCTATACACTTTCGGCATCACACACGTTCATCGCAATCCCCGTGTGGTGCGGCTACACGAGTAGTCGTCCGGGGGCTAAAAGGATGAGCGGACGGAAAACCCGAACAAGGAGAAACATTCGTGGCAGTAATAGCCATGCGCCAGCTCTTGGAGTCCGGCGTTCATTTCGGTCATCAGACCGCTCGATGGAACCCGAAGATGCGACCGTATATCTTCACGGAGCGCAACGGGATCCACATCATCGACCTTCGTCAGACGCTTGAGACTGTCAACGTGTCCTACAAGGTCGTATCAGACATAACGGCCGCAGGTGGGATGGTTCTATTCGTCGGAACCAAGAAGCAGACCCAGACTGCCATCGAAGACGCGGCGATTCGTGCCGAAATGCCATACGTCAACAACCGTTGGCTCGGTGGGATGCTCACGAACTTCCAGACGATCCACAAGCGGATCCTGTATATGCGCGAACTCGAGCAGATGGAGAAGAGCGGCGAGATGGAGTCACTCCCCAAGAAAGAGCGAATCCGTCTCAGGCGTGAGCTCGTCAAGCTCCAGAATGTTCTTGGTGGTGTGCGTGACATGCGTCGTCAGCCGGACGCTGTCTTTGTGATCGATATCAATGCAGAACACATTGCGGTCGCTGAGGCAAGCCGTCTCGGTATTCCGATCATTGCACTCGTCGACACGAACTGTGACCCAGATCCGATCGATTACGTGATTCCCGGCAACGATGATGCCATTCGGGCGGCTCATCTAGTCGCTGGTGTTATCGCCGATGGCTGTATCGCTGGTGCCGAGATCGCACAGGCGAAGCGTAAAGATGCCAAACCAGCCGATGACACAGACAAAGCCAAGGAGTAACACGGTGGCAGAATTCACCGCCAAGGACGTTCAATCCCTGCGCAAGGAGACCGGCGCAGGGATGATGGACGCAAAGAAGGCGCTCACCGAGACCGGTGGCAATGTTGACGGCGCCAAGGATTTCCTTCGCGAGCGGGGTATTGCCAAAGCAGACAGACGCTCGGGGCGCGAGCAGGGCGAAGGAGTTGTCGGCGTGTACATGCACGCACAAGCAGGCCGCCCTGTGATGGGCGTCCTTGTAGGTCTGATCTCCGAGACGGATTTCGTCGCGAAGAACGGCGACTTCATCCAGACGGCAAACGATATTGCAATGCATGCCGCTGCAGCGAAACCGTTGTGGGTGTCGCGTCAGGATGTTCCAGAGGACGCCATTGCCAAGGAGAAGGAACTCATTGAGGCAGAGGCGCGCAACGAGGGCAAGCCGGACGCGATCATCGAGAAGATCGTCACAGGCCGCATCAACTCCTTCTACAAGGACAACGTGCTGCTTGATCAGGTATTCGTCCGCTCGGACCGCTTTGAAGGTACCGTGGGTGATCTGGTTCAGGATCTCGCGGTCAAGATGGGTGAGAATATCTCGATCTCGAAGATGGCAAGGGTCGAAATCGGGAAAGGCTGATACATGGCGAAGCGACGGGTTGTTCTCAAGCTCTCAGGAGAGGCTTTCGCCGATGCCGCCCTTGGATACGGAATTGATCCGGCGACCGTCGACCGCACAGCGGAGGAGATCGCTGCCGTGCAGAAGGAGGGCCATGAGATCGCCATCGTCGTTGGCGGCGGCAACATCTTCAGGGGTCTCAGCGAAGCCGCAAAGAACATGGATCGCGCGAATGCGGACTACATGGGTATGTTGGCAACCGTCATCAACGCCCTGGCACTCAGAGACGCTCTCGAACGCGCTGGAGCAGAATGTCGGGTTCAGACCGCGATCGTCATCCAGGAGGTAGCCGAGCCCTACATCAGGTTGCGGGCGATCAGACATCTCGAAAAGGGTCGGATCGTGATTTTCGCTGCGGGAACGGGAAACCCGTTCTTTACGACCGATACGACGGCCGCTTTGCGAGCAGCCGAGATCGGGGCAGATGCGGTGCTGAAAGGGACGAAGGTGGATGGTATCTACACGTCCGATCCCGCGACGAATCCCGACGCTGAACTGCTTCACGAACTCGACTACATGCATGCGATTTCTGAACAGCTCGGGGTCATGGATGCGACGGCAGTTACGATGTGCATGGAGAACAACCTCCCGATCCGTGTGTTCAACATGACCACACCGGGCAACGTCGCAAAGGCGGTGCGTGGAGAGCCGGTCGGGACGGTGGTCGATGCCAGGAGGGCCACGTGATCAACGACCTGCTCAGGGAAGCCAACGCGAAGATGGATCAGGCGGTCGAACACACCGTTCAAGATTTTTCAGGAGTGCGCACCGGGAGGGCAAACGCTGGAATCCTCAGCCGTGTCACTGTTGACTACTACGGAACACAAACACCGCTGCAGCAGCTCGCCAGTTTCTCCGTCCCGGAAGCCCGGATGCTGATCGTGCAACCCTTCGACAAGTCGTCGATCACGGCCGTGGAGCGTGCCATTCAGGCTGCTGACCTCGGTCTCAATCCCTCCAACGATGGGAACATCATCCGACTCGCGTTTCCTGCCCTGACCGAGGAACGACGACGGGAACTGATCAAGGTCGTGCGGGGGCTCGCTGAAGACGGCAGAATCGCGGTCCGCGGTGTTCGTCGTCACGCCAAGGACCGGATCGAAGCCGAAGATGTCTCTGAAGATGACATACATCGTGCCGAGAAGGAGCTTCAGGAGCTCACGGACAAACATGTCGGGAAGATCGACGAGGCTGTCACCCGCAAGGAAGAGGAACTCCTCGAGGTGTGAGCCGGGGACGATGTAGCGACATGTCGGCTAGACCAGCCGATTGCCTTCGCGACGACAATGAAACAGGTACCGTTGAGCAAACATGAGTGACGACCGCAGAGATGATCAATCCGGAGAGGGTTTCGATGACTGGCTCGGTGATGAACCGGGTCCCGTGACCGACCCATACAAGGTTCTGGCGTCCGATGACACGGAAGAGGAGATCGCGGATTGGATGGAGTTCACCGATCAGGCGGTGGGTGAAGAGGGGCAGTCGTCTGTCGGGTCCCAGCGACCGGCTGAGGATGATCCAGAAGACGAGACTGCGGAGATCGAGGTCGTGGCACCTGACGGTGAGGGCATGATCGATGAGGAAGACGAGACTGCGGAGATCGAGGAAGTTGCAACGGATGACGTGTCCACGGCCGATGAGCAGGACGAGACATCTGAGATCGAGGCTGTAACCGTCGTCGGAGAGTCCGATGCGAGCGATGAGACCGCAAAAGAGGATCACGACGACACGGGTGAACTCGAGATTCTACCCGTCGACGATGATCGACCGACGTCCGATGAGGAGTCAGAAGCCGTCAGCTACAAGCCATTCGGGGACTCCGGGGACACCGATGAGCTCGAGCCGATTGCGTCAATCGGGTTCGGCGATCTGTGGGAGGACGGTGCCAAGGAGGAAACAGGTTCGACATCGACCGGTACCGGCCCTGAGTTGTTTGACATCTCGGAGGAGGACTACCTTCACACCGCCACGAGGGAACACGCTGGGCTCGCCGAATCGATAGCACTGGCTGACGACGAGGACACTGAACAGGTCGCACTCGCTGCTCCTATTCCGGGCTTGGACTCCACGGTTGTCGGTTTTGAGGATGTCGTCGAGGCCGAAGGGCATGGACGTGTGAGAGCTCGTGCGTCGGGTGACTTGATTGCCAGGGTCGTCACGGCTGTTGTCCTGGTCGCAGCACTCGGGGCTTCACTTCTGTGGCGACCCGCATTGGTTGCCCTGGTTCTGGGAATCTTCTTGCTCGCCGCTGGAGAGTTCTACACGGCACTCGTGAGATCCGGACGGAAACCGATTGCACTGTTCGGATTCCTCGGCATTGTCGGAGCGAGTCTCGGAGCTTTCTTCTCCGGAGCACTCTGGATACCCACCGCGTTCATCGTGGCGACAACGATGCTTCTGCTCTTCTATGCAGTTGTTCCGGGAAGGGGCGATCCCTTGGGGAATCTCGCTCTCACCGTTGCGGTGATGGTGTGGGCCGGCCTCGGTTCCTTCGCGCTACTCATCGCCAACGCCGATAGTTATCGAACACTCATTTTCGGTGTTGTCGCTGCTGTTGCGGCAATGGATATCGCCCAGTACTTCTTCGGCCGCGCTCTGGGAAGACACCAGCTCGCACCATGGGTATCGCCGAAGAAGACAGTCGAGGGCCTCGTCGCAGGTGTCGTCGTCGCGATGACGGTTGGCGCCCTCCTTCATTTCCTCAAACCGTTCGAATTGACGTCTGGCCTCGCCGTTGGCGCCGCAGTAGCCGTGTTCGCTCCCCTTGGAGATCTCGCCATGTCTGCCGCGAAACGGTCGCTCGGTCTCAAGGACATGGGGTCGATACTTCCGGGACACGGTGGCTTCCTCGACCGGATCGACGGCCTTCTGTTCGTGATTCCCGTCGCGTGGGCGATCTTCCTGTGGGCAGGGATCCTCTGAACCCCCTCGTCGTCCTTGGCGCGACCGGTTCCATTGGCAACCAGACGCTTGAAGTCGCTTCACGGCTTGGAGTGCCGGTTGTCGCCATAGCTGCGAACCGTGCTTCGGACGAACTCTTTGAGATCGCATTGGCGCATCCGGATGCGATCGTCTGTGTTGCCGATCCGGGTGAAGGTCGCAGCCGATTCGAGTCCCGTTTCGGTGATCGTGCGCATTTCGGTCCGGGAGCCGTCACAGAGGCAGCTGCTCTCCCGAACAGCACGGTGGTCAACGGTGTGGTCGGTGCGGCAGGGCTCCGATCATCCCTGTCGGCCCTGTACGCGGGTAACCGTCTCGCTCTTGCGAACAAGGAGAGCCTGGTTGCCGGAGGGTCCCTGATGCTCGAAGCGCTCAATGACGGTGGTGGCGAGCTCGTTCCTGTCGACTCTGAGCATTCGGCTATCTGGCAGTGCATCGTCGGTGAATCGCGTTCCAGCGTCGAGCGTGTGATCATTACCGCTTCTGGTGGGCCTTTTCGAGGGATGACAAGGGGAGAGCTTGAGTCTGTAACGGTCGCCCAGGCGCTGCACCATCCGACATGGACGATGGGTCCAAGGATAACGACGGATTCTGCGACCTTGATGAACAAGGCATTCGAGGTCATCGAGGCGCATTACCTGTTCGGCATGGATTACGACGATATCGATGTGGTGATCCACCCCCAGAGCGTCATCCATTCGTTTGTTGAATTCTCCGACGGCGTGGTGAAGGCCGAGGTTGGTTTCCCTGACATGCGCAAGCCCATTCAATTCGCAATCACCGAGCCCGATCGCGCTGACACAGATCATGAGCCGTTCCGCATCGCAGGAACATCGATGTCGTTCGAAGAGCCGGACAGAGAGGCATTCCCGTGCCTCGATCTGGGGTACGAGGCCGGCCGTATCGGAGGAACAGCCACGGCGGTGCTCAATGCCGCAGATGAAGTCGCCGTCGAGGCCTTCCTTGAAGGCAGAATCCGATTCCTCGACATACCAGAGGTTGTCTCGACCGCTCTGGGCCGGCACGACGCAACGATTCCGAGAGACGTCGAGGATGTGGCTGCAGCCGATTCGGAGGCCAGGGCGTACGCGACCGAGGCCTGTGTGCAATGAGCCGCTGAAGGTTCCCGAGGCGTCATCCCGAAGGATGGCTGCGGTTTGGTCCGTCTTGCTGAAGTGATCGCTGTCGACGCTGGGTACGATCGTTGGATGGGGGAATCGGGTTTCGATCGCAGCGTCGAGATGGCATCTCTGTGGCTGTCATGCGCCCCGTCGCAGAAGCGTCCATCAAGACCCACGTGTCCCGTATTCTCACGAAACTCGACGTTTGAGATCGCGTGCAAGGTATCTTTGCTGCTACGAATCCGGCCTTGTTTCACCAGGTGCTGAGGATTGACAGGTGAAAGCGTCGTCCGAAGGGATGACGGAGCGATCATCCGCTTGTCCGATGGCAGCGTCGCAAGGATCTCGTACCTTGTACCCATTCAGGAGAGGATGACCTGTGACCACAGCACCAAGCACGATCTACGCCGCAAGGCTTGAGGACGGCGTAAAGACATACGGTGAGGGCGACGCTGCTGTTCATGCCCTCAACGGGGCAACCGCGGAGTTCGAGCGAGGCCGCTTCACGGCAATCATGGGACCATCAGGATCGGGAAAGTCGACACTTCTCCATTGCATTGCAGGTCTTGACAGCCTCACATCCGGAAGTGCATACATCGGTGATGTCGATCTCTCCTCGCTGAAGGATCGAGATCTCACCCTGCTCAGACGTGAACGAATCGGATTTGTTTTTCAGGCCTTCAACCTGGTTCCCTCGCTCAACGCAGAGGAGAACATCCTGCTTCCTCTTTCGATCGGTGGCAAGAAGCCGGATGAGGATTGGTACAGCCTGATCCTCGACACGGTCGGTCTTCGTGATCGGCTCGAGCACCTCCCCGCAGAACTCTCCGGTGGGGAGCAGCAGCGCGTGGCGGCAGCACGCGCCCTTGTTTCTCGGCCAGAGATCATCTTTGCGGACGAGCCGAGCGGAAATCTTGATTCGAAGGCTGGTGCAGAGTTACTCGGTTTCATGAGGAGGGCAGTAAACGACTTCGGCCAGACCATCGTCATGGTCACCCACGATCCGAATACTGCCTCATACGCCGATCGGATCATCTTCCTCGAAGACGGGAAGACCGTCGACGAGATGAGTGACCCGACCCCGGGTTCCGTGCTCGACCGGCTCAAAAGCCTTGGCGGCTGAATCATGATCAAGACCGCGATCAGATCGCTTTTTGCACACAAGGTGCGGTTCCTGCTCACAGCTGTCGCGATTGTGCTCGGTGTGAGCCTCGTGGCCGGCACGTTCATTTTCACAGACACGATTACTGCGCAATTCGACGATCTGCTGGATGACGTCTACTCCGGGATCGATGTGAGCGTACGTGCCGAATCGGGAGATTTCGGTGCAGCCACAGAACCGTTTCCTGCTGATGTCCTTGACTCCGTCCTCGGAGTCGACGGCATCGACGTTGCTGAAGGCGGCGTGGCTTCGATCTCGACCCAGGTGCTGGACAAGAGCGGGGACCCGATCGGAGGCCAGGGACCTCCGACGCTCGGCTTCTCATGGGGCGAGATCTCTTCGCTGAGTCCCATGCGCATCAAGGACGGAGGCGGATTGCCGCCGTCAGGACCCGGAGAGGTCATGCTCGATGCGAACACCGTTGCCAATGCCGGGTTCGTGCTTGGTGACGAGGTCACGGTTGTCGGATTTTTGGGGCCTGAGCAGTTCGAGCTTGTGGGCATCGGCTCGTTCGGTGACCAGGACAGCCTTCTCGGTGCGACCCTTGTTCTCTTCGACCTCGAAGAGGCGCGCAGGGTTTTCGGCTTCGAGGACGAGTTTTCAGGGATCAGCGTCCGAGCCGTGGCCGGTGTCGGCGCCGACGAACTGACCGAGAGGATCTCTCTCGTGCTGCCGAACGGCGTCGAGGCCGTCACCGGTGAGACGGAACAGGATGAACAAGCCGCAGCTATCAACGAGGGCTTGAGCTTCCTGAGTATCGGTCTGCTCTCCTTCGCGGGTGTATCTGTATTCGTTGGAGCGTTCATCATCCAGAACACGTTCCGCATCGTTGTCGCTCAGCGCACCCGTGAGCTCGCCCTGTTGCGAGCGATCGGTGCAACAGGTAGGCAGATCCGCACGATGGTCGTTCTGGAGGCGTTGTTCATCGGGCTTGTGGGATCGGTTGCCGGGATCATCTTCGGTTTCGTCATGGCAGCGGCCATACGAGGCCTGATGAATGCCGGCGGGTTCGGAGTCCCGGCTGGGGCGCTTGTTCTGTTGCCCCGGACGTTCGTCGTGTCGATGCTGGTTGGCGTGACCCTCACCGTGCTCTCCTCGTGGCTTCCTGCAAGGAAGGCATCTCGCATCCCTCCTGTCGCAGCGATGCGAGAAGACGCGGCACGGACCCCACGTCGGAGTCTGCACACGCGCGCTTTCGCAGGAGCTGTGATCACCGGGTTGGGCGTGCTTCTGCTTGCTGTCGGACTCTTTGCCGGCGTTGGGCGGGCGATCATCTTCGTTGCAGCGGGAGCAGCGATCGCTTTCATCGGTGTGTCCGTGCTTGCCCCGCTTGCTGCAAGACCACTTGCGGATGTGATCGGGTGGCCTCTGCCTCATCTCTTCGGAATCGCAGGGCTTCTCGCCAAGGAGAACACGAAGCGCAAGCCGCGTCGAACGGCGTCCACCGCTTCCGCGCTGATGGTCGGTGTCGCCCTTGTTGCGTTCTTCGCGGTGTTCGGATCTTCGACGAAGGCTTCCATCACCGAAACCGTCTTCGAGCTCTTTCCAGCAGACCTCACATTTCAGTCCGAGCACCAGACCGATCCGGAGCTGCCAGCCGCGATCAGCCCCGCGTTCGCCGCGGATCTCGAGACCTACGACGAACTCAGCGTCGTTTCGGCAATGCAGTTCGGAAGAGTTGTCATCGATGGTGACAAACAGTTTCTCGGTGGAGTTGAACCATCCACGATCGATCGAGTGTTTGCTTTGCAGCCGAACGGTGACGCAGTATCCGAGCTTGCTCAACCTGAAGCGATGATCGTCGCAAGCGGGTTCTTGACAGATCATGGCTGGTCAGTCGGTGATGTCGCGACCGTGGAGTTCGCTCGTACAGGCGAAGTCCAGATGCGTATCGTTGGCACGTTCGAGGCCAACGAATTCTCGAACATCTATGTGTCGACCCAGACGTTCAAGACGAACTTTCGGTACATCGGCGATGGTCTGGTGTTTGCAAACGCCAAGGATGGAGTAGGTGTTGCCGCGGCTCAAGAAGCCATCTCGCCGACGGTCGGTGCTTTTGGGAATGTAAAGGCACAGACGAAGTCCGAGATCGTCGATGAGCTGGAAACACAGATCGATCAGGCCCTTGCATTGTTCACCGGTCTA
>JAZFUH010000065.1:0-2977 GCA_036447125.1 Acidimicrobiia bacterium
GTCGTACACCGGTCCGGGACTCAGCGTGTAGTACGGAACGGTGATCGGCCACGCGATCGCTATGCCGATACCGACAACGATCAGAAACGACGCGAGGATCCATGGCCACTTCGGATATGGCTGAGGCGGTTGCACGGAGGATGGTACGTCGGAAAACGTTGGGGCATCCTCGCCTACACGGAGGTCTTGATCCATGGAGCGAGGTTAGCCCTCCGGGTAGATACAGAGACCAGAGACCAGAATCCAGACATCTGGCATCTGGCGTCTGGCATCTGGTTTCTGCGAGCGAAGCGAGCTATGCGATCCTTCTGCCTGCCACGAGATCCGCGTTGACAACTATCCGGTATCGAGCCGAACCCTTGGGGTGACAGGCGAACATCGTCACAGATGGTGTCGGGCCGTCATAGGTGATCCACAGGTCATTGGGATCCACTATGTAGGTGTCAGATACCCGGTAGATCACCTCGAAGCCTCGTCCGTTTGTCATGAACACAAGGTCGCCGAGGTTCAGTTTGTCGAGATCGCGGAACGGTTTGGTCTTTGTGGCCCTGTGGCCGGCGAGAACGACATTGCCGGACTCCCCCGGTCGCGCCGTCCCGGACCAGTGCGCGACGCCCCTGTCGATGACAGAAAGAGCGATACCGGAGCGAACGGTCTCGTCGAGCCCGATCGCGGGAATCCGAAGACTGCCGATCGCGACTCCAGATGCCTGTGAGCTGTGGAACACTGCCTGACGCGCCGCATTCGGTACGAGACCATCCTGCCGAGTGGCACCAGCCACCGGCGCCGCCAACACCAGCACCATGCCGGCAGCTATCGCGAAACGAAATGCGAGCTTGATTGGTCTCATTGACATGTGATCGGCAGATACCGTCGACCACTACACCAGTATCTACCCAACCAAGCTTGGAGGTCCGAGTGCAGACAACGTATCCGTCGCGGACGATTGCAAACGTGTTGATACCCCGCACCGCTGTCAATACGATCATCTTGATGGTCGGGTTCGCAATACTGACGGCACTCGCCGCGCAGATCCGATTCCACATCCCGGGGACACCCGTACCGGTCACGGGCCAGACGTTTGCTGTGCTTCTCGCCGGCGCAGCGCTCGGCTCCCGGGCCGGAGCAGGCAGTCAGCTGATCTATTGGCTGATGGGTGCCGTCGGGTTGCCGGTCTTCGCCCAGGCCAATGGCGGATGGGAAGCCGCGACCGGTGCGACATTCGGCTATCTCTTCGGATTCATCGTTGCCGCATGGCTCGTCGGTGCGCTCGCTGAACAAGGGAGGGATCGATCAGTGCTATCCGCCATCCCGGCGTTCCTGGCCGGAAACCTCGTCATCTACGCCTTCGGGGTTCCGTGGCTCATGTACTCGGTTCCCTCGATCAACACGATCGGGGCGGCTCTCACGGCCGGCTTCATGCCGTTCATCGCGTTCGATGCGATGAAGATCGTACTGGCGGGATTCGCCCTGCCTGCAGCGTGGAAACTGACGGGGCGACAGACGACTGACGACTGATGACTGACGACAGGCACAACATGTCAACAGAGCGCCTCAAGACCGTTCGTGACGCCTTCGATTCGGACGCCTATGCAGCTGCGCAAGGATTCACGCTCGGGGACATCACCGAAGAGACCGTCGGAGTGTCAATGGCAGTTCGGGAGGATCATCTCAACTTCCATGGCGTGTTGCACGGCGGAGCTCTCTTCTCGCTCGCAGACTGTGCTTTCTCCCTCGCATCCAACGCCCACGGCGACACCGCCATGGCGATCGACACCCATCTCGCGCTGACAGCAGCTTCACGCCTCGGTGACACGCTCACAGCCACAGCGACAGAGATCACCCGAGGTAACACCCTTGCAACCTACCGGGTGGACGTGGTGAAAAACGACGGCCGGACGGTTGGCCTCTTCACGGGAACGGTGTTCATCCGCAAGTAAGACGCGTCCTCCCTATCTGTGGGGGGACAAGAGACGAGCGTCAGCGAGGATCTAGGGGGGACCGTGAGCCTGCGAACCCGGTACGCAAGAACCCCGAACGAGACGAGTCCCACAACGCTCGCTACCTGGGATCGTGGAAGGACAAGAAGGTTGCGGTGACCAGGGCGGCCCACACAACGGCGGCAATGCCGAGGTGTAGGGCAACGACCCAGGCCGAGCTCACCTCGGTCCAAACGTGCAACAGGCCAAGCCCGACGTTCACGAGATACAGGACCGTTGCACCGATGACCAGGTAGCCCTCACTGTGATGGCGTTTGACGTGTGCACCGCGCCATACAAGGAAGATCAGATACACGAGTACGGCGGCACTCGCCATGCGGTGAAGCCAGTGAATCGTCACCGAGCTCATGTCGATCACATCTGGAATCCACTCACCGTTGACCAACGGCCAGCCAGGGACATATACGTTGTGGACGATCGAACCGAGGACGAGGACGACAAGCACCGCGATCGCACCGATCCCGAGCTGTCGCGACCAATCTCTTTCGAGGAGGTGTGGACCGTCCACGGCCCTGCGCGTTGAGACAGCAACGATGACGAACAGAGCGACGATCATCATGGAAACGAAGAGATGGATCGCCACAAGATCCCGTGCAAGGTCGCCCTTGACGACCATCCGACCGAGCCACGCCTGGATACCGATCACGATCACTGCTGCGGCCGAGGGCACGAGTACCCACCTGCGATCGAGTCTGGCCCTGAACGCTGCGAACACGATGATGAGCGCGAGGATCCCGACAAGCAACGCTATCCAGCGGTGGGTCCACTCAACGAGCATCTCCGGCTCGAGTCTCGGCAGCAAGCCACCGAGAAGTCCGTTCTCACACAGCGGCCATCGATCCTTGCAGCCGTACCCGCTTCCACTCCCTCTCGTGTATCCACCAAATGTAATGAGAAGGAGGGTCGACCAAACGGCGGCAATCGCCAATCTATGTACAGAAGACCGATTCACGATTGTTGAGCCTAGTCACAAGGGA
>JAZFUH010000066.1:0-6938 GCA_036447125.1 Acidimicrobiia bacterium
ACAACACCATCGCCCCGAAGAACGCTGCCGCCCGTTTCGCGTCATCCTGGGGATCTGTCTCCTCGACGGTCGACACCGTCAGCGGCACCGGGTTCTGCAGTGAGGAAATCTCAGAGCCGGAAAGGCCCACATCTCCGAGGAACGACGCTGTGACAACGGTGTCCACGGCGCGTTGGATGAGAGCCGTCAGGCGCAACGAGTCGTTGTCGTGGAAGACCAACTCGTTGCCATCGGCCAGCACCGCGTCCGCATCGCCCTCCTCCAGCGCTTTCTCTGCCTCATCTGTCGACGAGTAGCGCACTACATCTATCTCGATCTCGAAGACGTCGCCCTGCGTCTTCAACTCGTCCTCGATCCCAGACAGCTCTGTTCCGACAAGGCCAACCGTTGTTGCCTCAGGATCGCCACCCGTCAGAGCACTCATTACCGGGCCGATCGCGATGATCGCGACCGCGAGGACCGCCATTGTCACGACGAGCGGCTTGGAGCGGCCGCGCTCGACGAACTCCCGCTTTGCGAGTAGCCAGACCTGGGTCCAGATGTTCACCACTGCACCGCCTCTCTGAACAGATCGGTGAGACGCGGTGGCTCGAACGCAAACCGTGTCACGTTGCCAGCCGCTTCCGCCGCCCCGAGGATGCTCGCAACGGGAGCGTTCCGAGGGACAACACAGTGATCCTGACCGTGGTTTCTCACAACCTCAATATCTGGAAGATCGGGGATCCACGGCTTGCCGTCGACATCGATGGTGAGTCTTCGTCGGGTCGACTGTTCCTTTATCCGAGCCAGATCTCCCTCGAGCACCATGCGTCCCTTGTTGATGATTGCAACCTCTTGACAGACGTCCTCGACGAGATCGAGCTGATGACTCGAGAACACGATCGCGACACCCTCCGTGGACAACTCGCGCAGGATCCCCGACAATGAATCAACACCGATCGGGTCAAGTCCGGCAAAAGGTTCATCGAGAACAAGAAGCTCAGGGTTCGGAGCCAACGCAACTGCAAGCTGGGCACGCTGCTGATTGCCATGACTCAGCTCCTCCAGCCTGGCACCCGCGCGGTCACCAAGACCGAGCACACCGAGCCAGTGATCAACAGCGTCCTGCGCGTCACTCCGAGAGAGCCCGGAGAGGCGCGCAAAGTGGACCAGCTGTCTTCTGACATTCATTTTGGGATAGAGACCACGCTCTTCGGGCATGTAGCCGAAACCAAGACGAGCACTGGCGTCGACAGGCACTCCGTTCCACGTCACCTTGCCGCGGTCTGGGTGGACAAGGTCGAAGATGACGCGCATCATCGTCGTCTTGCCGGCACCGTTCGGCCCGAGGAACCCCAGGATGCGTCCTCGCTCAACAGAGAATCCGGCACCGTTGAGCGCAACAACATCCCCGAAGCGTTTGTGAACATCGATCATCGTCAGCATGGGCCCATTATCGGGGTGTATCTGCGCTGAGAGGATTCGATGCACCGCGTTACCGTGCAGCCATGCATTCACGGAGCACAGCCGCCATCGTCGCCGTTGTACTGATCGCTGGAGGATGCAAGGCATCACAAGCAGCCATCGAGCTGCCCACAACCACGATGACACCTCTCGCAACTCTTGGTCCTCTCGTTTCCACGACAGCAACATCCATACCGACGACCACCACAACAACCATCCAGATATCCATAGAGACACCCCGGACACGCCTGGTCGTCAGCGGAACGGGTGATGTGAATCTCGATCCGACTTTCGTGCGAACGTTCCCGACAACGGGATACGAGGATGCGTGGACGGGCCTCTTCGGTGCGTTCGAACGAGACGATCTCACGATCATCAACCTCGAATGCTCCCCTTCGGAACTCGGTACACCGTGGCTCAAGTTGTGGAACTTCCGTTGCGATGTCGATGCGCTCACATCGATGGCATCCGCGGGAGTTGATGTCGCGAACATGGCAAACAACCATTCCATGGACTACGGCTTCGACGCGATGCTCGACGGGAGACAGAACCTCCTCGATGTCGGCATCGCACCGGTTGGAACCGGTGCGAATCTGGTGGAGGCATACGAACCGGCTGTGATGGAGATCAACGGTTGGAAGATCGCTGTCATCGGAAGCGGAGGAGTCAATCCTGAATCGGGCTCCTGGCTCGCCCTGACCGATTCACCGGGTATGACGCACGGCGACAATACCGAATCCATCGCGACAGCGATCACAAGAGCGAAGCAGACCGCTGATCTTGTGTTCGTCACAGCGCACTGGGGCGAGCAGGGAACCACAAGACCACGGGGCTTCGAACGGAGACAGGCCGAGGCGTGGATCGACGCAGGAGCCGACGGCATATTCGGTCACCACCAGCACATGCTCCAGCCGCTCGAGTGGTACCACGACAGACCGATCGCCTGGGGTCTCGGCAATTTCGTGTGGCAGGCATACCCCCAAGCCTCGAAACGCACGGCAATCGCGCAGTTCGTATTCGAGCCGGATGGCAGGATCGGCGCGTGCCTTGTTCCTGTCATCATCGAGCGCACGGGCCATCCCGTGGTGCAGGACCCGACAGCTCCCGTCTGTGCCCCAGAGGGTCCCAGCTAGTACTGGGTTTCTCCCTGTTCCTTGTCCCTTGTCTACTGTTGGACCCATGGCAACAGTGATCGCCGTGGCGAACCAGAAGGGTGGGGTCGCAAAAACGACCACCGTCCATACGCTTGCAGAGGCTCTGTCGGAGCGGGGAAAGACCGTGCTCATGATCGACCTCGATCCCCAGGCATGCCTCACCTATGCCGCCGATATCGATCCGGATTCACTCGACGTCACGATCCACGACGTGTTCCTCGGCCGGAACAAAGCGCCCGATGTCCTGATCGAGCGCGATGGGCCAGACCTGCTCCCCTCCTCGATCGACCTCGCCGGATCAGAGATACATCTTTTGACGAGGACCGGTAGGGAGTTCGTCCTCAAGCGGGCCATCGCGGAGGTGAAGAACAACTACGATGTCGTGCTCATCGACTGCGGGCCATCCCTTGGCATTCTCACGGTGAATGCGCTCACTGCAGCCGACACGGTGATCATTCCCTTCCAGGCAGAGACACTCTCTGATCGAGGAGTCGGACAGCTGATCGAGACGATCGATGATGTCCGCAACTACACGAACGAAGGTCTCAGCATCATGGGAGGCGTTGCCACCATGTACGACGCACGCACCAACCTGTCGAGGCAAGTGCTCAAGGACGTGCAGGAGACACACGGTCTCAAGCTCATCGAGCCACCGATTCCCCGATCTGTGCGGGTTGCTGAGGCGCCCGCGGTCGGCGTGTCCGTGCTTTCACATGCCGGCCGATCAAAGCCGGCTGCTGCCTACCGAGAGCTGGCGATCTCGATCGAGGGCATGCTGTGAGCGATCGCACCGATAGAGAGGGCAAGCGAGCGCTCTTCGAGACTCCCCCGATCGAGATCGAGGACTCTCTCAGGGACGATCCCCTTGTCGAACGACACGATGTCGACGGCCACGACGCGCTGTACTCTGCCGGTCATCACGAGCCAGGCACCGCAGCGGTTACCTGCTCCGAGTGCGACGTGAGGACCCGCATACCCCATGTGGAGCTCGCCGTACGCATCCTCGCCCTGTCGCTGTGGATTCCGGGGCGCTCCTACAGCAGGCGTATCCAATGCCCGGCATGCCAGACACGTACCTGGTGCAAGGTGGAGTGGCTCTCCTGAAGAGAGCCCGGGAGCCAGATACCCGACGCCTGATGGATGGTGAGGTGCCGCATTGCGTCAGCTGATGGCCGACTCCTCGAACCGCGCCCGGTCGACCACAAAGCGGGTATGGGACCCGCTGGCAGCGATCTTGCCACCATCTTCAACGGAGAGGGTGAAGGACACCTTCTTGCCCTTTACTTCGATGACTGTGGCCGTTGCTGTAACGATGCCACCTATGCCTGTTGCAATGAGATGATCGATATTGACGCTGGTTCCAACCGTCGTCGCACCTTCGGGGAGCGAACCGGATAGCGCAGCGACGGCAGCCTCTTCACAGAGCGCGACAATGCGGGGTGTGCCGAGAACCGCAACATCTCCCGAACCGAGAGCAACGGCGGTATCGACATCGGTCACTGTGAGGACGATCGATGCGGACGCGCCTTGGGGGATCATGTCGCTCAGCCTACGACAGCCCGAAGGCGATGAGCGTTGCGTTGGTTTCGAGCATGCCGATCAGCGTGTCTGCACCCGATCCCGGCTCTCCGAGAGAGCCGATGAACAGCCGGATGACCGCAACAGGGTGGTCGACCTCAGCGGCGATCGCATCAGCCAGTGCGGTTGATTCCGTGGTCTCGGCGAAGATCGTGCTGACACCCCTCTCGTTGATCAGCTCGACGAGGTCCGCGAGGTCCGCAGAACTCGGCTCTGAGAGAGTCGAACCGCCTGGGATGACGGATCCGACGACCTCGAAGCCGTACCGATCCGCGAAGTAGCCGAGTGAGTCGTGATTGGTGACGAGGATCCGATCTGCCTCCGCAACAGCGGCCAGGATCTCCTCGATGGCCGAGTCACTCCTGATCATCTGTGTCGCATACTCCTCGGCTCGCACCTCCCAGTCGACTGATGCATCCACAGGAGCGAGCTCGGCGCCAACGATCATGCCGATCAAGGCAACACGTTGAGGGTCGAGCCAGACATGGGGATCGCAGGTCCGAGAGACATCGGTGTCGCACGACAGACGGTCACCGAGAGAGAGGGGATCGACAAGGCCCCCAACCACCACGACATTGATTCCATCGCCGGACGCGCCGGTGAGCACATCGGACAGCCCCTCTTCGAGTCCGAGTCCGTTGACGATCACAAGGTCGGCATTGTAGATTGCAGCGACCTGCGCAGAAGAGGGCTGATAATCGTGTGGATCAGCGCCGATCGGCAACAGAACCTCAACAGTTCCGGTAGCTCCAACGATGTTGCGGGCTATGTCACCAAGAATTGTTGTCGTGGCCACAACCCTGACACCACCGACCTGTTCAGACTCATCCCCTGACGAACACGCCGATGCAAGCAGGGCACCTGCGGCAACCACGAGAACGACCGTCCAAGTTTTGAGAACCATTCTCATTAGACCATGGTACACGGGGAAGCAATCACCGGAATCCGACAGGTGAACCGTAAATCGTGGACCGTGAGCTGGATTAGCCTCGCACCATGCAGGATTGGACCCTTGAACTCGTCGACGCCTCCGTATGGGTCTTCACCATGAGGAGCGGCCAGAATCTCATCGGCTCCGCAACCCTTGACGCGTGGTCCGAGGTGCTGGACCAGGTCGAGGGAACCGACGTGCCACGAGCACTCGTGGTCACAGGATCTGATCACTTCTGGTGCACCGGACTCGACCTTGACAGAGTCAGCGATTACTCAGATGCCAAACGTATCGCGTTCATGAACCGGTTCGACAGGCTCCTGGGTCGGATCCTCACAGCACCATTCGTCACGGTCGCTGCGCTGAACGGCCACACGATCGCCGGAGGTGCCCTCCTCGCGCTTGCCCACGACTATCGGATAATGCGAAGCGACCGCGGCTACATGAGTCTTCCGTCCATCGATGTCGGCATTCCATTCACTCCGGGCATGTCCGCGCTGATCTCTGCGAAGGTGCCACAACCTGCGGCACACGATCTCGTGGTGAGTTGCCGACAGATCGGTGGCGATGAAGCAGTCGCTCTCGGGGTCGTGAACAGTGTGGCGGTCAACGAAGACGTCGTGCCCGACGCAATCGAGATCGCGTCGGCCATGGCAGCCAAGGATCCGAGCACGCTTTGCACAGTGAAGCAGCGCCTCTACCCGGGGGCATACGCGATGCTCACGTCAGGATCGTGATCCACCCGATCGACAGGGCGGCAGGCATGGTCCTGTCCCGGGGGCCGGCAAGGCTCAAGTTCTTCATGGACGGCTGGGGCGATGAGGCATTGCTCACGCCCGAACCAATCGCAGGGATGGCGCCTCAACCACTTCAGATCATGTGGCTCTCAACCAACATCGAGCCGCACGGACTCGAGATTGCTCACGGTACGTTCATGAGTCCTTCGGATCGCCTCCCACAGCGCTCACGCCTGGGATCAGTGATCTCGGTCAGCCCCCCGGCGGAGACGAACCGCGTCGTTGTTCTCATGCCGGCGTGGAATGAACACGATCCGAAGGTTCGAGTTGCAATGTCCGGGCATCTCGCACGGAAAGGCATTCGCTCGATCATCCTTGAGAATCCGTACTACGGGACCAGACGCCCGACTCCGGAACACGGACAGCCCATCCGCACCGTGTCTGATTTCATGGTGATGGGCGCAGCGGCGGTGAACGAGGCGCGCGGGATACTCATGTGGTTCCACAACGAAGGTTGGGATATCGGCGTGTCCGGCTACTCGATGGGAGGCAACACCGCGGCCATCGTTGCAGCGACGATGCCCGTCCCCGTCGCAGCGGCACCTCTTGCGGCCTCACATTCGCCGGGTCCCGTGTTCCTCGACGGCGCTCTTCGCGAGGGGATTGCGTGGGGTGCGCTCGGTGGCCGATCTCGGGAAGGAGAACTGAGATCGACCCTCGGAGCGATATCGGTTCTCGACGTGGAACCTGCACCACACACCGCGCACGCCGTCATCGTGCGCGCATCACGCGATGGGTATGTCCCGGCCAGCGCCGTTGAAGCGTTGGCAGAGCATTGGCCGGGTTCTGAACTGCGCGTTGTTCGTGGCGGTCATGCGACCGCGATCTGGTACCGCAAGGATCAGCTCACCGACGCGATCGTCGACTCCTTCGACAGACTTCTCGGAGCGGGAGCTAAGCGTTCTTGAACTGGAACGATGCAACGATCTCGAGTACGCCGAAGAACACCGAATAGATGCCCGCGACGACGGCGAAGACGCCGATCGTGATGGCCGGCCACACGAGGATCACGACACCGAAGAGTGCAGACATGAG
>JAZFUH010000067.1:0-10812 GCA_036447125.1 Acidimicrobiia bacterium
GCACCCAGATTCACGGCGATGAGCCCGCCAAAGCCTGCTTCGGCGATCTCCTGCTCGTCGTACACCTTGACTTCCACATCCGTTGAAAGCCCCGACGCGACGTCCGCAAGGGCAGCAGGGGGTTTGTCTGCCGCCGGCCTATTGACCAGATCCCGTGCAAGCACGACACCGTGAGCAACCCTCCTGGCATCTTCGATCTCGTCTTCGGACTGATCGCCACCGACAAGAATCAACGAGGCGACTTTGGACTTCTTCGGCTCGGACTTGTACTCGTCGAACGAGTAGGCGCCCAGGATCGTGCCGAGTACAACGGCACCTGCCCCGCCATCGATACCGATGTCATGGAGAGCCGTGGCAACAGATACGTATAGTTTCGCAGCGCGGGCGGCGCTCCCGGCGGCCCGCCTGAGAACCTCAGCATCGACTTCATCACCGAGACCGACAAGAAGAGCCTCAGGTGTTGGACCCTCCGGAGTTTGCACAAAGAAGGTCTGTCCATGCTTGCCTGTGAAGTCGTGGCGGTCCAGTACGTCAGAGATCGCCTCGAGGTCGGGCGCGCCGTCAACATCGCTCGCGATGACCCTGTCGCCATATACCGGAATGACGAGGAGGTCTGCTCCCATGGCGTCGCCCGTTCTGATTTCAATCACGGTTGGTCCCTTCGTGTGTGGTGTCTGGCTATTCGAGAGCGGTGTTGATTCGTCTCGCAACGGTCTCGGCATCGAAGCCGAAGCTCCCCGCAAGTCTCCGCGCAGGAGCGGATGCACCGAACCGGTCGATCCCGATCGCCTCACCGCCGTTCAATGTGAAGCTGCGCCAAATGTCCGTGGTACCTGCCTCGAGCGTGAACACCGGAAGGTCCATACCGAGAACTTCCTTCTGATACGCGTTCGGCTGGGATGTGAAGCACTCGACACACGGCATCGATACGACCCGCAGCGATACACCCTTGGTGGCAAGTTCCGCTGCAGTTGCCTCGGCGAGTGCCACCTCGGACCCCGTGGCGATCACGACGACATCGTCTCCCGCCATGCGGACGTATCCGCCTGCAGCGACAGCCGCGGGATCGGGGGCGGACTCCGGAACGGGGAGCCCCTGGCGAGTCAGGATCAGCGCCGATGGGCCTTCGGTCCGGTTGATCGCGTGCTCCCAAGCCACGGCGGTCTCTGTCGGGTCGGCGGGTCTGATCACATGGAGATTCGGCAGCACACGCAGAGATGCGAGATGCTCGATCGGTTGGTGAGTCGGACCATCCTCTCCGAGGAAGATCGAATCATGGGTCCAGACGTAGATGGCCGGCACTCCCATGAGCGCTGCGAGGCGAACCGAGGGGCGCATGTAGTCA
The DNA here is from genome assembly GCA_036447125.1 of Acidimicrobiia bacterium. Taxonomy (GTDB): domain Bacteria; phylum Actinomycetota; class Acidimicrobiia; order Spongiisociales; family UBA5794; genus B3-G11. The sequence goes on from JAZFUH010000067.1 coordinate 1,346, forward strand.
GAGAACACGAGGAATGTGCCTCCGAACGGTCGCAGACCACCGTGGATCACCATGCCGTTCATGAGGGCACCCATGGCGTGCTCGCGGATCCCGTACCGCATGTTGCGACCCGTGCGATCAGTGGCTGAGAAGTCGGTCGAGTCGTCGATGAGCGTGTTGTTCGAAGGTGCAAGGTCTGCCGAACCTGAGATGATGTCCGGCCGTTTCGCTGCGAGCTGCTGGATGACGCTCTGGCTCAGACTGCGAGTGGCAACGTTCGATCCGGGATCCGAATCCGGTGCGTCGAGACGCACAGGCTCGGGCTCCCAGAAGGCGTCCCAGCGAGCCGCACGATCGGGTTCATCACGGCTGATCGAGCGGTAACGACCCTGCCACGCACCCCGGGCCTCGATGCCTCGTTGCATTGCATCGGCAAAGAATCGGTAGACCGGGTCCGGTGCGGTGAAGTCCGGCAATTCCCAACCGATCGATTCCTTGAATCCGGTGATCTCTTCCTGACCAAGGGGCGATCCATGTGCCGAAGCCGTGTCATGTTTGGTCGGTGCCCCATACCCGATGTGCGTCTTGCACGAGATCAAGGTCGGGCGATCGCCATCGATGAGGGCCTGGTCGATCGCTTCGGCGATCGCTTCGCGATCGTGGCCGTCCACAGTGATCGTCTGCCAACCGTAAGCGTCGAAGCGCTGCGGCACGGTCTCAGTGAACGCAAGTTCCGTCGAACCATCGATGGTGATCGAATTGTCGTCGTAGAAAACGATGAGTCTTCCGAGTCCGAGGTGCCCTGCGAGGGACGCGGCCTCTGACGAAAGGCCTTCCATGAGGTCACCGTCGCCACAGAACACGTATGTGTGGTGATCCGAGAGTTCGGGTCCGTGGATCGCCCTGAGATGCTCTTCGGCGATCGCCATACCGACTGCAGACCCGAGACCCTGGCCGAGCGGTCCTGTCGTCATTTCGATTCCGAGGTCCGGCGCATATTCAGGATGCCCTGGGGTTTCTGAGCCCCATTGACGGAACTGTTCGATGTCCTCCATCGTGAGCGGGAACCCCGAGAGGTGCAGAAGGCTGTAGAGCAACATCGAGCCGTGTCCGTTTGAGAGCACGAACCTGTCCCTGTCCGGCCAGGTCGGATCTGTCGGATCGACTCTGAGGTACCTCGACCAAAGAACTACGGCGATGTCTGCCATCCCCATCGGCATTCCCGGATGCCCAGAGTTCGCCTTCTGAACGGCGTCCATGGACAGTACCCGAATCGTGTCTGTGGCCGTCTGCTCGATCGTTGCGGTCATCGAACCTCCTGTCGGCGCAAGGCTACCGTTGCGCGGTCGACTCGACTCGGGAGCGCTCAGACGGTCAGCGTCGTGGAGGTGAAGTCCTCGATCTCGACGAGTTCGATGTCGTCGTCCGCAAGTCCCCATTTCGCCAGGCGGTACATGAACTCGCGACCTTCGTCGCTGAGGAACCAGTCGTGGACCGGGATGACGTACATCGGCCTCACGAGGCGAACCCGGTCGGTCGCTGCGGTGAGCGAGCCCCAGGGTGCAATGAACGGCATCGCCAGGATCGACATCGTCTCGACAAAGCTGTGGCTGTCACCGGGATGGCTGAGGACCCCCTCAACATGGAACCCTGTGTTCTGCGGCCCGGGCCCCATCGGAATTCGCTCGTGCGGTGCAGCGAAACGAGGTGTCCCGGAGTTCGTTGAATCGATGTTCTGCTCGCCCAAGATTCGGCTCATCGCTTCGGTCGTCTCCACCTCGGCATCGTTCGACCGCTCAAGGGCGGCCTGCACAAGATCTATCGACACGTGATCAGCGTGCTCATGGGTGATGAGAATCCGGTCGACGCCCTCGACCATCGACAGATCGAAGCGTTCATCGTTCCAGGTGAAGATGCCCGGATCCATCAGGATCCGCTCGTCACCGGTTTCGACGAGCAGGCATGCGTGCACGAGCTTGGTGATCGTTACATCCATGCCATCACAGTACCCCATCGGCTCCTGCGTAGATTCCAGCCACCCCGTGCATCTGTATTCACCCAGGAAGGGCTATGTGACGACCCGGTAGGCGCGATCGGTGCGGTTCAGCCGTTCGACGCCGTCTCGTGTCACGATGACGATGTCCTCGATGCGCATCCCCCACTCCCCGGGTCGATAGATGCCGGGCTCGATCGAGAACGCCATGCCCTCCTCGATGATCTGATCGTTCCCCTCAACGAGGTAGGGGTGTTCATGGGTGTCCATGCCGATCCCGTGACCGGTTCTGTGGATGAAGAGATCTCCGTAGCCGGCCTCAGAGATGATCTCCCTTGCCACTGCATCGATCGACTCGGCGGTGACGCCAGGACGCACGGAGTCCACGGCAGCGACCTGGGCGCGGTGAAGTACCTCATATGCCTCGTCGAATCCGTTGGGGGCTCCTTGCACGACGAACATCCGTGTGGTGTCCGATGCGTATCCGTTCTGATGTCCGCCGAAGTCAACAACGACGGCATCACCTGACTCGATCACCCGATCGCCGGGTTCGTGATGGGGAGAAGCTCCGTTCGGACCGGACGCAACGATCCAGAAGTCCATCGTGTCGTGACCGTCTGCTGTGGTCCGCTCCGTCACCTCTCGAGCAACATCTCTCTCGGTGCGTCCTGAAAACCGCACATCTTCGAGCTGGCCAACGACGCCATCGACGGTTGCCGCAGCGGACCGGAGACTTGCGATCTCATCTTCAGACTTGTGGATACGCAGCTGTGCCATCAACTCGCCTGCGTTTCCGAAGGTCCTGAACGGGCGGACACCCTGGAGGTCAACGAGGAAGCGGGACCATGTCTCGTCGCCGATCAGCACGTTGCTTGCACCATCGAGATGTGCATCCACGATGGCGATCGGATCCTCGGTCTCTCCCCAGCCCTCGACGCTGAAAGGCATCCCTTTGGCATCGACCCTTGGGGCCTCGAGGCCCGGAACCACCAGCGTTCCCCCGCCTTCGACAGGGAGGACGAACATGGTGAGCCGTTCGAGAGGCATCGCCTTGTAGCCGGTCAGGTAGGGGAGATCAGATCCAACCGAGAGACAGAGAGCATCGACGCCCCGGTCATGCATCCGCTGTTGGGCGGATCGAATACGCTCTGCGAACTCGATCATCTTGCGGCCTCGAGCGCTTCGCGGGCGTGATAGGACGACCGTACGAGTGGGCCGGACTCGACATGGCTGATGCCGAAGCCCTCACCGGCGGCCTTGTACTCATCAAAGACGTCGGGATGCACGTACCGGTCGATCTTGCGATGCCTCGCCGTCGGCCTCAGGTACTGGCCGATCGTCACAACATCGACGCCGACCGCGTTGAGATCCGCAAGCGCACCGATGATCTCTTCATCGGTCTCGCCCATACCGACGATCAGGCCTGACTTGACGGTCCCGGATGGATTCGCAGCCTTTGCCCTCCCAAGCAGAGCGAGCGACCGTGCATAGTTGGCTGCCGTCCGGATCTCGCGCTGGAGCCGCAATACGGTCTCGGTGTTGTGGTTGAGGACCGCAGGCTTTGCGCCGAGAACGACGTCGAGGGGATCGGTCTCTCCCTTGAAGTCCGGGATGAGCACCTCGACGTCACAGTCCGGTAGACGCGCATGGATCTCGTTGATGGTGCGTGCAAAGATCGTTGCGCCGCCATCTTCGAGATCATCACGGTTGACCGAGGTGAGCACCGCATGGTTGAGACCCATCCGGGAAATCGCCTCGGCGGCGCGGAAGGGCTCGTCCTCATCGACCTCACCTGGTTTGCCCGTCTTGACGTCACAAAACGAGCATGCCCTCGTACAGGTGTCGCCAAGGAGCATCAGCGTCGATGTCCCGGACGTCCAGCATTCGTATATGTTGGGGCATCCGGCTTCCTCACACACGGTGTTGAGACCGAGACCCCGGTTCAGTTTCTTGAGTTCCATGAACTTCGGATCGCTCATGTCGACCCTGACCTTCATCCACGAGGGCTTCTCCGGCTCCCCACCAAGCAGCCCACGGATCATCACCGGGACCTCATCTGCGGGTCTCGGGCTGAATACACCAGCTTCGACCATACGGTCGACCTCGAAGACCCGTTTGGCGGTCCCACGGGTGAACGCACCAAGTTGAGTCTCTGTCTCTGTGCACGAGCTCAAGGCCATGACATGGGGCAGAAGGGTCTCGACAACTTCTTCGATCGATACGGATCGGCCAAGCAGTGTCGTAAGGCAGGTCACGTTTCTGTCCGTGATACCGCAGGGCACGATGTTGGAGAAGTACTCCATATCGGGATCGACGTTGATGGCGAACCCGTGCATCGAGACACCGCGAGAGACCCTCACGCCGATCGCAGCAACTTTGCCCATCTGGGTCCACACACCGGTGAAACCGGACTCGGTCCATGCCTCGACACCGAGATCCTCAAGCGTTGCGATGAGAACCTGCTCGATGCGCCTGACATGCCCAACGACGTCGAAGCCGCCCGGGACCCTCGGCACTGCAACGATCGGATAGCCGACGAGCTGGCCGGGCCCGTGATACGTGATGTCCCCACCACGATCGACGTCGATCAGCTCGGCTCCGATGTCAGCGAGAAGATTCTCGCTGATCGTCAGGTTTGAGCCGTCACCGTTCCTCCCAACCGTGTAGGTGTGGGGATGCTCGAGCAGCAACAGATAGTCATCGCCTGTGCGACCTGTGACGCGACCCTCCCAGATGGCACGTTGGAGATCCCAAGCCTCGCTGTAGGCGACACGCCCGAGCCATCGGGAGCGGAAGACTCCCTCATGGGTCACCTGAGTTCCTGCTCCCAGTCCCATGTTTCGAGGTTCTCCTTGATGCGGTTCAGGAAAAGCGCAGCCGTTGACCCGTCGAATACCCTGTGGTCCCAGCTCAGGCCGAGGTAGCCGATGTGGTGGATGGCGATGCCGTCAGAGCCGTCGGGCAGCTCGACCACCACTGGCCGCTTCTTGATCGTTTCCGTCGACAGGATCGCAGCGTTCGGTGGTGGGATGATCGGTGCGGACATGAACGAGCCGAAGGGACCTGGGTTCGTGATCGAGAACGTGAAACCGTGGAGATCGTCCGGTCCGAGCTTGTTGTCGTGTGCCGCAACCGCTGTCGCCCTCACCGACCGTGCAATCGCACGAAGCGTCATCGAGTCCGTGCCAGGGATGTTGGCAACGATCAGACCCTTCTGGTCGAGATCGATGGCGAGTCCGAGGTTCACGTGGCGGTGGAACGTGTGGGTTCCTGCTTCGAGATCGAACTGCGAATTGACAACAGGGAACGCCGAGAGCGCTTCCATGGTTGCCCTTGCGATGAACGGAAGGTAGGTCAACGAGAAGCCCTCGGCCTCCTTGAACGCATCCTTGTTCGCTGCCCGTGCAGACTCAATCCGTTCGTAGTCGACCTCGACCGACGTCCAGACGTGAGCAGCTACTTGTCTGGCGTTTGCCATGTTGTGTGCGATCAGCGCCCGCAGATGTCCGATCTCACGCACATCCCCCGTAAGGGCCTCGGGAGCGGTCGGAGAGACCTGTACCTGCCGTTCATCGTCCGGCGTCTGACGCCCATCGTCCGTCGTACCGGGCTCGCTGGCTTGCGCTCCCCCCTGGCTCGCAAGCTCGCCTGTCCCCCCTGAAGGGCGGACGGAGAGGAAGGTCTCGACGTCGCTCCGTGTGATCCTTCCGCCATCACCGGTACCGGGGACCATGGCAAGATCGACCCCGTGCTCAGAAGCGAGCTTTCTCACCACAGGCGATATGATCCCGCGCCGTTCCCTGGACTCGGATTCCGCTCCTGCCGGAGGTTGGATCGCGGGTTCGCTTGTCCCTCCTGCGTCGTCGCTACGTCCTTCTGGCGTCGCCTCTGAAGGAAGGACCGCTTCGTCCGCATCCGACAGCACCGCTATCGGCGTCCCCACATCGATCGTTGTTCCAGCGGCAACGAGAATCTCGGTCAGGACACCGTGCGCCGGCGAGGGGATCTCCGTGTCGACCTTGTCCGTCGAAATCTCAACGAGGATGTCGTCCTCGGCAACGTATTCACCGACCTGTTTCACCCAGGCGAGGATCGTTCCCTCTGTGACTGTCTCGCCAAGTTGGGGCATCGTGATCGTTACCGACATTGATTTGCTCCTTAGTGCAGGCCCCGGCCTGCTGATGCCAACAGGGTTTCACCGATCGCTTCAGAGACCGTTGGATGTGCATGGATGAACGCTGCAGCCTCAGACGGCAGTGCTTCCCATCCAACGGCATACATGAGTTCATGGATCATCTCGCCAGCGCCAGGCCCGACAACGGTCGCGCCGAGTATCGGTCCGTCGGTCTCCGAGACGATCTTGACGATGCCACCGATCTCACCCTTGATGATCGCCCGACCCAGGCCACGCATCCCGTGCTCTGTGGCGGTCACGTCGTACCCGGCATCGGAAGCATCTGCGGCCGTTTTGCCCACCCACGCGATCTCAGGGTGGGTGTACACGACGATCGGGATGGCGTTGTAGTCGACCGGCGCAGTCTGACCTGTCGCGATGTGGGTCACGGCAGCGATCGCTTCGGCAAATGCGACATGGGCCAGCTGCTGGGTGCCGCTCACGATATCTCCGACGGCATAAACCCTCGGTGCGGTGGTTTCCATCGTCGCAGCATCGACAGAGATGAACCCCCGATCAGAGACGAGACCAACGGAGTCGAGCCCAATGTCGTCGGTCACAGGTCTACGGCCCACCGCAACGAGAACCACGTCGACCTCGACGAACTCATCCTTGTAGGGAACGGTGACAACATTGTCAGCCACCTTTGCCGGGCCGACACCGACACCGAGATGGGTCGTGATCTTGGTCTTCCGAAACTCCCTGGCAAGAACCTTCGCCGCCTCGGGTTCCATGCCGGGTACGAGTTGGCCCTCCATCTCGAAGAGGTGAACCTCGGTACCGATCTTGGCGAGAAATGACGCGAACTCACAGCCGATGGCTCCCGCGCCGATGACCGCAACCCGTTTGGGTTGCTCCGTCCAGTCGAGTGCGTGGTCCGACGTGACGATGGTGGTTCCGTCTATGTCGTACCCGGGAATGGAAGCAGCCTGCGAACCGGTGGCGAGAACGATGTTCTTCGCAGCGATCTTCGTCTCTTCGCCATTACTTGACGTAGCGGTGACCTCACCGGGACCGCTGATGCGGCCATGGCCATCGATGATGTCAACACCGCGTTGTTTCAACAGACCTGAAAGGCCCTCGACGAGGCCCTCGACGACCTTCTGTTTGCGTTCGAGCGCCTTGGACCAGGCGAATTCGGGCTCAGATGTGATGACACCGAATTCTTCGGCTCCCGCGACGGTGGAGAAGACCTCGGCGGACTGTATCCATGCCTTTGCTGGGATACATCCCTTGAGGAGACATGTGCCCCCAACCCGTTCCTTCTCCACGAGCGCCACAGTGAGCCCGAAGTTGTGGGCGTACAGGGCTGCAGCATATCCACCCGGTCCCCCACCGATAATGGCGATGTCGTACATAGAAGAGACAGCTCCAGAGAGTCGACGGCAATGAACAAAGAATAGTGCTGCGCCTCGTACCAAGACACCGTGACTCGATACAAGGGTATCGGCTGGCTCAGCGTTTCCATGGCGGCGTCAGCTCTGGATCTATCCCATAGAGTTCGATCGCTTCGACCACCACAGAAGACTGAACGAATCCACCTCGGGCGAGAAGCGCAAGGACGGCAACAACGACATCTCCTGCCCGCACCTCGAAGAATGCCTTCAGCGATTCTCTGGTGTCGCTTCGACCGTATCCGTCCGTGCCGAGAGAGGTGAAAGGCCTCGGCGCAAAGGGGGCGATCTGGTCAGAGACGATTCGCATGTAGTCCGTGACGGCAACGATCGGCCCATCTGACGTCTTGAGTCGGCGTGTCAGGAGCGAAACACGTGGCTCCTGACTGGGGTGAAGCCTGTTCCACCTTTCGACTTCGAGCGCCTCCTCACGAAGATTCTTGTATGAGGTCACGCTCCACAGATCTGCCCCCACCGCGTATCGCTCGGAGAGTTCGCGCTGGGCGTCTCGGGCAGCTCGGTGCGCTGGGCCGGAGAAGAGAATGGTCGCGGCCAGGGGCTTCCCTCCTTCTGCTGCAGCGAATCGGTACATGCCATCTACGATCCCATCATCGACGCCGTCCGGCTTTGGAGGCTGCACGCAATTCTCGTTGTACAGAGTGAGGTAATAGAAGACGTCTTCATCCTGGCCGTACATACGGTCGATACCGTGCTCGATGATGGTTGCCATTTCGAACGCAAAGGCAGGGTCATAGGCCATGCATGCAGGAATCACGGAAGCAAGAAGATGGCTGTGGCCATCCTGATGCTGGAGACCTTCTCCCGGAAGGGTCGATCTTCCAGCAGTGGCACCAAGGAGGAAACCCCTCGCTCCGGCATCTGAAGCACCCCACAGCGCATCGCCAACACGCTGGAACCCGAACATCGAGTAGTAGGTGTAGAAAGGAATCATTGGAACGCCTCTTGTGACGTATGACGTCGCAGCAGCGATCCAGGTCGCCGTGGCGCCTGCCTCGGTGATTCCCTGCTCAAGAATCTGGCCATCAATGGCTTCCTTGTATGACAGGATCATGTCGTGATCCACCGGCACATACAGCTGACCCTCCGATGCGTAGATCTTGATCTCCTTGAACAGAGCATCCATGCCGAACGTCCGACCTTCATCAGGGATTATCGGAACGATCCTCTGCCCCACATTCGGATCACGTGTGAGGGAACGGAGCAGCCGCGTAAACGCTCCCGTCGTCGAAACCTCGATGGTTCCCGACCCGGCATCGAATTCGGAGAACGGCGCGTGGTCGGGAAGCACGAGGGGCACGCGTGTCCGGAGACCTCGTGTGGGCACGGGCCCGTTGAGGATTGCGCGACGTTCCTGAAGGTAGACATACTCGGGTGAGTCCTCGGCGAGCCTGAGGTACGGCGGTTTTCCACTCTCGAGATCAGCATCGGAGATCTCATCGTGGAGATGCAACCTGTTGCGCATGTCCACGAGCTGGTCACCGGTCAACTTCTTGATCGAATGGGTCGCATTCTTGCCGGCAATACCTGGCCCGAGAGTCCAGCCCTTGATCGTCTTCGCGAGTATGACGGTCGGGGCTCCCTCGAGACGGGTCGCAGAGAGGTATGCGGAGTAGATCTTTCTATGGTCATGACCGCCGCGTCTCAGGTCCCAGATCTCGTCATCGGACATGTGCTCAACAAGTCTCTGAAGTTCCGGATCTGGACCGAAGAAGTTCTCACGCACGTACGCACCAGACTCAGCCTTGAACCTCTGATACTCCCCGTCGACCGTCTTGTTCATCTTGGCAACCAGCGCACCGGTTGCATCCCTTGCGATGAGATCATCCCAGTCGGATCACCAGATGACCTTGATGACGTTCCAGCCGGCGCCACGGAACATGGCTTCGAGTTCCTGGATGATCTTGCC
>JAZFUH010000068.1:0-4911 GCA_036447125.1 Acidimicrobiia bacterium
ACGGTGTATCTGATGATGCCGAAGCGAGTCGCTGACAGGATCGCCGTATCTCTCATGACCTACATAGCGATCGCAGCGACCTTCGTCCTGACAACACCGATCATCTTGGAGGTGGTTGAGCCGAACCGTCTTTCGGGAGCAGTCATGGAATGGGCATGGGTACGACTGTTCTCACCGCTGGTCAATCTGTACGCGCTCGTCTTCCTCGTGGGCGGGGCGATCTGGTCCGCTTGGAAGTACTGGAAGCTCGGAGACGCCTCATCTCGTGTACTCGGAAACGTCTACATCGCGTTCGGGGCGCTCCTGCCAGGCATCGGCGCATCGTTCGCCCGTGCAGGAGTTGTCGAGGTCCTGTACGTTACTGAGCTGATCGGGCTGCTATTCATCTGGGCGGGCTTCCGGGTGATCTCCGGTGATCGGGTGATCTCGATCTTCCCTTCCCAGCGAACTGTCTTAGTTGGATCCGAGTAGCGCAGTGTTCCAAGGAGGTTCCGTGCATCGCCACCTTGCCGTTCTGATGATCGGCGCGGCACTCCTGATTGCGGCATGCTCTTCGGCCAACGACGCGGCCCAACCGGCACCGCCTCAGACGGTCGCTGAGTCGACGACCTCTGAGCTGCTGGGAGAAGGAGTTTTCGTCGGAGCGGATGGCGTCGCGACAACGGTGACAGACACGTCGAGGATCGTTTCTCTCACCGGAGATATCACAGAGATCATCTTCGAGCTCGGCCTCGGTGATAGCGTGGTTGCCGTGGACATAACCACGACCTACCCACCTGAGGCGAACGACCTCAAGCGATCAGGCAACAACGTGGGTTTCGGTCAGGCCTTGGCAGCCGAAGCGGTGCTTCGATACGAACCGACTCTCGTGCTCGGTGACGAATCGATCCAGCCGACAGAGACCATCGAACAACTCAGGAACGCGGGCATCCCTGTCATCATCCTGAAGTACCAGACGACGCTCCCCGGTGTTGAGGCGAAGATCCGCGAGGTTGCCGGGATACTCGGAGTGATCGCTGCAGGGGAAGAACTTGCAGGGCGGGTCGTGTCTGAGATCGCTGCAGCACAGGACCGTATCGTGCAATCCGCGGTAAAGCTTCGTGTTGCCTATCTGTACACGCGCGGCCCCTCGGTCCTTCTGCTCTTCGGGACCGGCATTCCGACCCAGGCCATGATCGAAGGTGCTGGAGCGATAGATGTTGGTGCCGCATTGGGGGAGGGAGCGATACCCCTCACACCTGAGGCGCTCATCGCGGCAGCTCCAGACGTGATCGTCCTGCCGGAGTCAGGCCTCGACGGCCTCGGCGGGATCGACGTCCTTCTCGAGATCCCAGGCATCGCCGAGACACCTGCAGGTCAGAACCGGGCGTTCCTCGCGTATGAGGAGGCGTACTTCTTCAACCTCGGTCCCCGGGTCGGCATGGCCCTGGGCGAATTCGTCGACGACCTCTATCCGGGTCTTGCCGATTGACTGACGAAGCCTGGTTCAAGTCCGCCGACCCGCACTCCGGTCGCAGGGCATGGTTCTGGCCGCTGGCTGTTGTGGTCGCCCTTGGAGTGGCATTTGTCTCGCTCACGCTCGGCGCGGTCAACATACCGATCTCTGATGTGATCCCGGTTCTGTTCGCGAAAGTTGGTTTGGGTGAAGCCTCTTCACAGGCCGAGGCCGTCGTGTGGGGTATCCGCATGCCACGTGTCCTTCTTGGATTCCTTGTGGGTGCGACTCTCGGCCTGGTTGGTGCGGTCCTCCAGGGTCTACTCAGAAACGATCTGGCCGACCCACAGCTGCTCGGTATAGGCCCCGGGGCTGCCATTGGAGCTGCCATCGGGGCTGTCGCAGGAGGTGTTCGGGGGGCGATCGCAGGTGGCGTCGTTGCCGGGGTTATTACATCCTTCGCACTCCGACGACTCGTTCGTCGATTCTCCATCGACCCGACGCGGATCATCCTGTCCGGCGTGGCCCTCGGTGCCATGTTGAGCGCCTTTGTGGGTTTCGTGGTGTTCGGAGCCGACCGGTCCGTCGTGCCACCCATCGAGTTCTGGCTTCTCGGGAGCCTCTCCGGTGCGACCTGGCGTGCGTTGGGCACTGCAGTCGTCATTCTCGCAATAGCGGCCATCGGCCTCCTTGCTGGAGCCCGCAACCTCGACCTGCTCGCCCTCGGCGAGAGCGAGGCACGTCATCTTGGAGTTGACACGGACCTCGTGACCACGGTGACTCTGATCGGCTGCGGCGCCGCGGTTGGCGCAACGGTTGGTGTTGCCGGGGTCGTCGCATTTGTCGGGCTACTCGTACCGTTCCTGATGCGACCGATCGTTGGCCCAAGACACAGGCACCTGCTCGGTGCGTCGATGATCGGTGGCGGGGTCTTCGTGGTTCTGGCCGATCTTCTTGCTCGCCTGGTCCTCTCACCCGTAGAGATCCCCGTTGGCCTCGTCACAGCGGTGGTCGGTGGACCCGTCTTCCTGTGGTTGCTGTCACGCAGGAGTACATACGATGCCTGATCCGATTCTCATGGCCGAAAGCATCACATATCGTGTCGGTGACGCCACCCTGGTCGACAGGATCGACCTCGTCGGTCACCGAGGCGAGGTGATCGCGATCATCGGTCCGAACGGCGCCGGAAAGTCGACGCTGCTCCGAGTTCTCGCTGGTGATCTGCTGCCGGATGCCGGCAGTCTCAGCGTTGATGGGATCGACACTCGCTCGGCAGGTCCTCTCGAGCTTGCACAGGTGCGATCTGTGATGCGCTCGGGCGGTGCCAGTGACATTCCGTTCACGGCACTCGCCGTCGTGGAGATGGGTCGGCACCCCCACAGGACCGACGTTGATGCATCGCTCTCTTCGGATCGTTCTGCGATCCGGTCTGCGATGGAACGAACTGACACCCTGCATCTCGCCGGCCGCGTCTTCGCCACACTGAGCGGAGGAGAAAAGACCCGAGTAGTCATGGCGCGGGTGTTTGCACAGGCAGCACCGCTTGTACTTCTGGACGAACCAACCATCGCTCTCGATGTAGCACATCAGGAGCGAGTGTTGAGAGAGATGAGGCAGCTCGCTGCACACGAGGCGTGCGTCATTGCGGTCCTGCACGACCTGAACGCGGCAGCATTCCACGCGGATCGAGTCGTGCTGATGGCAGAAGGGACCGTGCGAGCAGAGGGGTCCCCTGTGGAGGTGCTTCGCGCCGAGCTTCTCAGCGACGTGTACAACCAGGCAATGACCGTTGTGGAGCATCCGACCCGGGGTTGTCCGCTCGTCCTGATCACGGATGCAGACCGATAAGAATCTATAGGATGCGGGTTTATCGCAGGTGAAGGTCGTGCACTGTCGAATCGGTAGCGTGATCATGTCAACGACGAAAGGGAGAGTCGGTGGGGCGACCATTACTGGTTGGGGTACAACTACCTGAGGTCGAGCGTATTGTTTCGTGGCCCGAGGTGCGCGACATAGCGACCACGGCTGAGGACGTCGGTTTCGACTCCATCTGGGTAGGCGATCATCTGCTGTACAAGACCGCGGCACAAGCCAAGGGCCCCTGGGAGGCATGGACGATACTTGCGGCGATAGCAGCCATCACCGATCGTGTCCGGATAGGGCCACTTGTCTCTGCAACATCGTTTCACAGTCCTGCGATGCTTGCGAAGAAGGCCGTGACGGTCGACGAGATCTCGGACGGTCGGCTCATCCTCGGCCTCGGAGCAGGATGGAACCAGGTCGAGTTCGAGGCATACGGATTTCCGTTCGATCATCGGGCAAGCCGGTTCGAAGAGGCATTCACGATCATTCGAACCCTGCTCTCGGAAGGCGCAATCGACTTCGATGGCGAGTACTACACGCTACGGGATTGCGAGCTCGTTCCACCCGCGCGACCTGATGGAATCCCACTCATGATCGGATCGGAAGGTCCAAGGATTCTGCGAGCGACGCTGCCATATGCGGACAGTTGGAACGCGTGGCATGCCTGGTACGACAACACACCCGACGGCGCAGAGTTGCTACTCGCGAAGGTCGACGACGCGTGTATCTCCGTCGGCAGGGACCCTGCCACGCTCGGTCGGTCCCTTGCAGTGTTCGTAAGGACTCCCGGTGGTGAGATGAGCACTCGTCAGGGCAGCCCGGATCGCAAGTCGTCCCTTGCGATCGAGGGTGATCACGACACGATTGCGCGGCACCTCTGCCGACTTGCATCGATGGGGGTCGATCATGTCCAGCTCGTGGTCGACCCCATCACAGCAGAGTCCGTCGAGTGGCTCGGCGGGGTGCTCAGGATCCTTGATTCTGCTCAGTCCCTCTCCAGAACCTGATCGCCGAGGCGGAGACGTTCGACGGCCATCTCCCTGAGCTTGTTCTTCTGGATCTTCCCTGTGACGGTCATGGGGTATTCATCGATGATCTCCACATAACGGGGGATCTTGTAGTGGGCGATCCTGCCGGCGCAGAACTCGCGCACCTCGTCAGCGGACAATCGTGCTCCGTCCTCGGTCTGGATCCATGCCATGATCTCCTCCCCGTACTTCGCATCCGGCACGCCGACCACCTGCACCTCGAGGATCCGGGGATGGGTGTAGAGGAACTCCTCGATCTCGCGGGGATAGATGTTTTCGCCACCGCGAATGACCATGTCCTTGATCCGGCCGACGATGTTCACATAGCCATCGGCGTCCATCGTCGCCAGATCCCCCGTGTGCATCCAACCGTCCGCATCGATCGTCTCTTCGGTTCGCTCGGCATCGTTCCAGTAGCCAGCCATGACCGAGTACCCCCTCGTACAGAACTCGCCGGACGTCCTCCTCGGCACGGTCTCGCCCGTCTCTGGATCGATGATCTTGATCTCGACATGTGGATGCACCCGGCCGACGCTTCCGACCCGTTTGTCGATCGGATCATCGGTGTGCGTCTGTGTGGAGACG
>JAZFUH010000069.1:0-3092 GCA_036447125.1 Acidimicrobiia bacterium
CTAGGTGGCCGTATGTTTTCAGAAGGTCTGTTCGGTTACCGATATGAGCTGAGAGAACCTCACGCTGGCCTACAAGGATGAAATGCCGACAGACGATCCTTTTCAGTCTCTAGTCGATGCGGCTCGGTCTGGTTCCGAGTGGGCTTGGACGCGCCTGGTGACCGACATCGACGGGACCTTGCGCGGGTACGTGCGTCGTCAGGGCGGCATGGATGTTGACGATCTCGTCGGCGAGACCTGGTTACACGTGGCACGAGGTCTCCACCGGTTTGCCGGGGATGAGGGTGCGTTCCGATCGTGGGTGTTCATGATCGCACATCATCGAATCATCGACGAGCGGCGTCGACGCCGCCGTAAGCCAGTTGAACTAACCGAGCAGACGGCGCTGGACCGGACTGGCACCTCGATAGGTTCGGCCGAATCTGTGGTGATGGAACGCCTGGGAGAAGAGGAGTTCGAGCACATTCTGGAACAGCTCTCACCCGCCCAGCGCGAGGTGGTGTTGCTGCGGTTCGTCGCGGGGTTCGGGATCAAGGAGATCGGGGACATTGTAGGTAAGAAGCCCGGAGCGGTTCAGGCCCTGCAACGAAGAGCGTTCAAACAGTTGGCGAAGATCCTCCGATGAGGGGAGTACGTTTTGAAGATGATGTGTCGGTTACGGGGGTGATATGAGACGTTCGAAGCGAAACCTTGACGAATGGATCGACCGGTTGGCCGCAGGCGAGCATGGTCCCGGAGACAGAGACGCAGTTGCGAACTTTGTCGACCAGCTCGGTCCGGCCTCTGTACCGAGCGATCCGGTCAGTGAAGCCCTGCCAGGATTGCTGGCCGCAGAAGCGAAGGTAGTCACGGAGAGCGTCTCACCCCGATCCAGGTCGGGTAGGACTACAAGGCCTCTGGCCAGGAGATGGAGACGACGCACCATGATCACTACATTCCTCTCGACGCTTATCGGAAAGTTCGCCATCGCCACGATGGCAATCGCTGCCGCTGGTGGCGGCCTCGCTGCCACCGACAATCTGCCGGATCCGGCCCAACAGTGGGTGTCAGATGTGGTGTCCGGCATCGGAATCGACATTCCCGCTCCCGGCGACGTTGACCTGCCCGACCAGACAGATGGCGTGGAAGTGCCAGATGCTCCTGAGTTGCCCGAAGATGCCGCCGAAACAGCCGACAAGGTGGTGGGTACCGTGTTCGAAGGCGATCCGTCCGGTGGCAGCGACTTCGGAACGGATGTTGCCGACATAGCCTCAGACGGCAAGGCAGGCAACGCCGACGTTGCCGACGACACCCAAGATGCCGGAAGCCAAGCGGACGACGGCGCAGACAACGCCGATGTCGCTGATGACTACACCGATGGTGCTGGTGACCAGGCAGACGACTCACGTCCGTAGATCGGTCAATCGACCGTCCAAAACGAGAGCCCGGGCTTGACGTCCGGGCTCTTGCTTCGCTCATCTTCACACAGCTACTCGGGACGTCACGTCCATTCGCGGCTCGCTCCGATTCTTGGAAGAAACACCAGCGTGGTGAGCGTCACCAACGCTGCAACCACGAAAGGCATTTTGATGCCGACGGCGAACAGTACGCCACCGGTGATCGGGCCGACGACTCTGGCGAGTCCGCCTGCGGACTGCTGGACTCCGAGAACAACTCCTGCATGTCCCGCAGGAGCCCTGCCCGCAATTGCGGACGAGATCGCCGGGGTTGTCAAGCCCTGACCAACAGCGAGCAGGACCAAACCCGGAGCGAGTTGCAGCCATGATGTCGAGAAGGCAACCAGAAGGAATCCCGGAATGTTGAGCGCGAGGCCGATACCGATCATGGTGATCTCCGAGTATCGCTTCGACAGGATCCCGACGAGTCCAGCCTGGGTCGCCACCAGGACCACACCCACCAAGGCGAACACGAGGGAGATCTGTGGTCCAGTGATGGCGAGGCGTTCTGCGGCTAGCAGAGCGAAGGTTGTCTCGAACAGGGAGAAGGCTGCAACAGCGACGAACGAGAGTGCGATCAACCCCGCAACATCCCGATTCAAGCCCCGGATGCGCTGTAGTAGCAGGGTTGGCCTCGCATCGGTGGGCTTCCTGGTCTCTGAAAGTCGGCGCGCAGCGACGACAGCGTTGACTGCGGCGATGGACCCGGCGATCAGGAACGGTACCCGGGGACCGAAGAGGCCGGCGAGTCCGCCGAGGGCAGGGCCAAGCACGAAGCCAACACCGAACGCGGCGCCGAGAAGGCCCATGAGTCGTGGCCGGTTCGTCTCATCTGCGGTGTCCGCGACGATGGCGCGTGCGACCGCGACACTGGCCCCGGAGATACCGTCGATGATCCGACCGATGAACAGCACGAGAATCGAGCCGGCGAGACCGAGGACAAGACTCCCGATCGCAGACCCAACGAGTGTGACAACGAGGATTGGCTTACGTCCGAATCGGTCGGATAGTTGACCCCATATCGGTGCGAACAGGAGTTGGGCAAGGGAGTACGAGGCGAGGAGTAGACCGATCATGTACGGATTCGCGCCGAAGTTCGATGCGTACAGCGGGAGAATCGGGATGATGATCCCGAAACCGAGGAGATCGAGCGCGACCGCCGTCCACACGGCCCAGAAGCCGCGTGGCACTACCTTCGTCACGGGGTCGGAAGTCACTGTTCTATACGATCCTGTCGAGGATGTTCGTGGCCACGGTCGCCAAGTGGGCCACTCCGATTCCTCGATAGCCCCACCCTGCGAACACGAGTCCGGGGTTTGCAGCTTCCATGCTGTCGATAGCTGCAAGGCGTCGTCTGTGATCGAGATCGTACTGGGGGATACCTTCCCTGTTCCTCACGATCTTGATCCATGACGGGGTGACCGGGACACCGAGGGCGCGCTCCATCTCGGCCACGACGGTCGTGACGATCTGATCATCGGACTGGTCGACCATGTCCGGGTTTCGGGTACCACCCACGATGACCTTGGCCAGCGAATGGCCCGGAGACGCTCGTCCCGGGCCGAAGGAGGATTCGAACAGACACCCAAGGATCGCGGCATCGACGTTGGGCCCGGTCAGGAACCCGAAGCCGTCCGGCAGGGGAACCTCATCGGT
>JAZFUH010000070.1:0-3105 GCA_036447125.1 Acidimicrobiia bacterium
TCTCAGGTGAGCGTATTGGGGGTTGATGGCGTCCATGTCGAACTCCCGCGCAAACGCAAAACCGATATCGAGAGGCACGGGGGTCATCACGAGTTGACCACGCAGGAACTCCGGACCGATCTCTCCCGCGCGTTGCATCGACATGGGATCGAAGGACGAAAGGAGGATTCGTGTGGGATCGTCATAGTCCCGCAGCTCCGCGAGGGTCTCGTCGACGATCGTGCGCTCGGCGTCAAATCCGGGGTCACCCGGATCGTTCTTGATCTCCACGTTGACGAAGACGTGGCGTGGAATGGCTTCCATCGCTTCTCTCAGAGTCGGCACGTGCGGTGCCATCTCACGCAGGACGATGAAGTCGAGGGAGGAGAAGATCCCTATGGCCGGATCGCGCTCATCGTGGTGCACGATGAGCACACCATCGTGGGTGCGGCGCACATCGAGTTCGATGCCGTCGGTACCGGCCTCAACGGCGAGCAGGTACGCCTCGATCGTGTTATCCGACGCCCTTGAACGATCACCCCGGTGGGCGTATACCAATGGGCCTGGTCCGAGCGGTGTCGTTGTCATGGAAATCAGGTTAATCGCGGAGCCAGTCGGTGACGGTCTCCCGGTAGCATGTCCCGGATGCAACTGTACAACACGCTCCAGCGTGCCACGGTTCCGTTCACGCCCTCTGACCCGGATCGGGTGACGGTCTACCTGTGCGGGCCGACTGTGCAGTCTGAGCCCCATCTGGGGCACGGCCGATCGGCGGTTGCCTTCGATGTGCTGTGTCGATATCTCCAGTGGGTCGGATATGAGGTCGACTTCGTACGCAATGTCACCGATATCGATGACAAGATCATCGATAGAGCCAAGGAGCTCGGAATCACGACCGAACAGGTTGCGGCCGATGCGGCTGAAGCGTTCGAAGACGCGTTTGACAGGCTCGGCAACCGTACGCCGACGAGCGAGCCGAAGGCGACAGACCACATAGATGCGATGATCGAGATGATCGGCACGCTCATCGACTCGAACCATGCATATGAAGCCCGAGGCAACGTGTATTTCGCCGTCCGCTCCTTCCCCGATTATGGAAAACTCTCGCGCCACAACGTGTCCGATCTCAGATCGGGAGAACGGGTCGAAATCGATGAACGCAAACACGACCCGCTCGACTTTGCGCTCTGGAAGGCAGCCAAACCGGGAGAGCCCTCGTGGGAATCTCCGTGGGGCGCCGGCAGGCCCGGGTGGCACATTGAATGCTCGGTCATGGCACGGGAATACCTCGGTGACGGATTCGACATCCACGGTGGTGGGAGCGATCTCATCTTCCCGCACCATGAGAATGAGATCGCTCAGTCAGAAGCAGCCACCGGCAAGATTTTTGCCAGAATCTGGATGCACAACGGCATGCTGAACCTCTCAGGCGAGAAGATGGCGAAATCGACAGGGCACGTCGTCACACTTCAGGGTGCGCTCGACGAATGGGACCCCATTGCAGTGCGACTCTTCTATCTCCGCACCCACTATCGGAAGCCTCTTGACTACTCAGTGACAGCACTTGGAGATGCCGAGGCAAGCCTGGGCAGGCTCAGAGCGTTCAGGCGAAGGGTTGTCGACCCGATCGAGGACACCGGACGTCGGGACATCCTCGACAGATTCAAGTCGGCCATGGACGATGATCTGGATGTTGCTGCTGCTCTTGCCGTGCTGTTCGACGCGGTGAGAGAGGGAAATTCAGCGCTTGACTCGGGACAGGATGTGGCTTCCCTTGTTGCAGCCTTCGACGAGATCATGTCCGTTCTCGGGCTGACAGTTCCGGATCGCCTCGAAGAAGACGACGGGTCTGTCTCTGAGTTCGCTGCCACGTTCGGTATCCACAATGGCACGATGGACGACCTGCTTGGGCTGAGAGACAGGGCAAGAAGCGAGAAGGACTGGGCCAGGGCAGACGCGATTCGCGACGGTCTTGCGACTCTGGGCATCACCATTGAGGACACGGCAGATGGCGCTCGCTGGCATCGGGACTGAACTTGAGGGTATCCATGCTGTTGAGGCGGCGCTGACGCGCGGTCGGGTAACGACCCTTTCGGTGGAACAGCGCAGAATGGGGAGGCCGGACCTTGCCCGGATTGTCAGGCTCGCGCAGTCCCAGGGTGTTCCGGTCAATGTCGTTGATGACGTGAGGCCTCTGGCGACCACAGGCGCCCCTCAGGGTGTGTTCGCCAGGGCGCGCCCTGTCGAACCTCTCTCGTTGAAGAGCGCCGTCGATCTGTCAGAGAACCCGGCGTTGCTCGTTCTCGACCATGTCGAGGACCCTCGCAATATTGGTGCAGCGGCGCGTTCTGCCGTTGCAGCAGGCATGACGGCGCTCGTCGTGTCACAACGCCGAAGCGCTCCGATCGGTGCAACGGCGTTCAAAGCTGCCGCCGGAGCCCTCGAGGAGATGCCACTCGTCGTCGTGTCTTCAATCGCTGATGCCCTGAAGCGGCTGGATCAGCTCGATGTGTGGAGAGTCGGCCTCGATGGAGGTGGCGACCGTTCGCTACTCGGGCTTGACATCTTGGGACAGCCGGTTGCGGTTTGCATCGGAGCAGAGGGGGAGGGCCTGTCGAGACTCGTGGCGGAACGGTGCGATGTTCTTGCCTATATTCCCATGGTCGGTGGCACCGAGAGCCTGAACGCTTCTGTTGCTGCTGCACTCGCGAGCTACGAAGTCGCTCGCGTGCGGGGCTGGGTATCCTGACGCTTCTGCTGGCGTAGCTCAGTTGGCCAGAGCAGCCGCCTTGTAAGCGGCAGGTCATGGGTTCGAGTCCCATCGCCAGCTCAGCAGCAGATGCCAGACACGAGATGCCAGACACCGCAGTCTGTACCAGGCATCTCTCTTGAGGGCTGCGAGCTTGCGGTTCCCTACGGAACCGCAAGCTCGCGTTACACTCAGCTCGGATGGGGGATAGCGACTTTGGATCCATCGTTCGTCGAGTAGGGATCTTCTCATGGTCCATGCTTGGCCTGATGCTGCTGATCGTGGCGGCCTTCTACGTGCTGGTCGAAGGCAGAGTGATTCTCGCCCCGCTCCTCCTTGCCGTAGTCATCCTCTACGTTCTGAATCCTCTGGTCAGC
>JAZFUH010000071.1:0-7101 GCA_036447125.1 Acidimicrobiia bacterium
TCCTCCGTGCAACCGCCTCAGCCATATCCGAAGTGGCCATGGATCCTCGCGTCGTTTCTGATCGTTGTCGGTATCGGCATAGCGATCGCGTGGCCGATCACCGTTCCGTACTACACGCTGAGTCCCGGACCGGTGTACGACACCTCCGATTTCATCGAAGTCGAGGACGGGTTCATCTCGGACGAGGGAGAGTTGTTCTTCCTGACGGTTTCACTCAAAGAGGCGAATATATTCGAGTACGCCGCCGGAAGACTTGACAAGCGCGTCACGATTCGGGCGCGCGAGGCGGTCCGACCACCGGGAGTGTCCGAGGATGATCTGAGGCGTGAGAGCCTCGATCTCATGGAGCAGTCGAAACAGGATGCGACGTTCGTAGCGCTCACGAAACTCGGTTACGAGGTCACGTTCATCGGTACCGGGGCACTCGTCATCGAGACGGTTCCAGACTCAGCAGCAGATGGTGTTCTCATGCCGAACGACATCATCATTCAGATGGATGGTCGAACTGTTGCGTTCCGCAGCGACATCATCGACCAACTCGGCGACCTCGACATCGGTGACGGCGTCACGTTCGTGGTTGAGAGGCCGGCCGGCGACTCATCCGACGAGTACGAAGTGGAGAGCGTCGAGCTCACACTCGGCCCGCACACCGATGATCCGACCAGGCCAATGGTCGGCATCCTGCTCGGAAACAACGACCCGATCATCGAGTTCCCCGTCATGGTCGAGATTGATTCGAACAACATCGGCGGTCCCTCTGCAGGGTTGATGTTCACTCTCCAGATCATGGACCAGCTCACCGAGGACGAGATCACCAAGGGGTATCGCATTGCAGGTACGGGCACGATCCGTCGTGACGGAACCGTCGGGTCCATCGGCGGCGTCCGCCAGAAGGTGTATGGAGCGATAGACGCCGGTGCCCACGCAGTGCTCATTCCTGCGGCGAACTTCGAAGAAGCCCTTGAAGCAGCAGGAGATGACATCCAGCTCGTGAGGATCGAGACGGTCGACGATGCTCTCGCGTTCCTCGAATCTCTGTAGAGGTGGGTTGACAATCCGCGGACACAGACATTCGCAGCGGTACCCTGCCGCGTATGGCCGATGATGTGACCCCGAGCGAGGTCCGTGCGCGTGGGTTTGATGTTGTGCGCCGCGGCTACGACCGCGTCGAGGTGGACCGGTATCTCTCGATACTTGCCGATGAGATCGAGCGTCTTGGCGCCAAGCTCGAGGATCGGAGTGCAAAGGAGCTGAAGGTCGGGCTTGACGATCCTGAAGCTCTCGCCCTTGAGCTCGGTGCCATAGGCGGCGAGGTTGCAGCGATTCTCGAGGCCGCCAGGACTGCTGCAGACGGCATGCGTTCACGAGCGGCATCTGACGTCGACCAATGGCGCACGACTGTTGAGCAGGAGACCCGGACGATCATTTCTGAGACAACCGAACAGTCCCAGTCCATGCGCGCAGCTGCGTGGAACGAAGGTTCCTCAATGCTCTCTTCGTCTCGTGCCGAAGCACGATCGCTCGTCGATGCAGCCAAGGAGGATGTCCTTTTCATTCGCGCTGAGGCCGAGCGGGAGGCCATCAGGTTGACAGGGGACGCAAAGCGGGATCGTGAGGAATCGATCCGAACCGCCCGCATGGAGGCTGAACAGCTGATTGGGAGCGCCAGAAGTGAGAGTGATGGCATCCTTGCCGCGGCCAACACACAAGCCGAGCAGGCTCAGGAACGGGCAAGGGCGCTCGAAGATCGTCGTACCGAGCTGCTCTCAGAGCTCGAATCGGCGCGAGCGTCGATCGGTCATCTCGAGGAGGAGATCGAATCGAGAAGGCTGGAGCTCGAGACGCCGGTGGCTGTCGTTGAACCTGAACCCGATCCTCTATCACATCACGGCTCCGACAGCAGTTCTGTTCGCATCGTTGCTCCATCGAAGTCCGTCAAGCTGATGCCTGTGGATGCAGATGAACTCGTTGCTGACGTTGTTGCGCTCCGATCCGGTAAGAGGGTGAAGACAGGATCGGAGCCAGATCTCGACACGACACCTGCCCCGATCGAAACCGTTGCTGTGATTGCGCCTCCGCCGCAGGAGGAGGAGGAGCCCCCGGTGCGGAAGGAACCATCAGTCGAACCGGAACCCGACGACGATGACATCGGTTCCTTGTTTGCAAGCTTGAGGGACGGAGCCGCGGAACCCGAAGCCGCAGAAACGCCCCCTCTTCAGCAGGAACTCGAGAGCATCCAACCCGGAGGCGTCAGCGAACCAGCGGGACCCGAGGAGTTGGAGATCGAGGAGGAGCCGCCAAAAGAGAAGCTGTCGACCGTCGACCGTCGGCCGTCAGCAGAGGAAGCCGAAAGCCGGACGTCGGAAGCCGGCGAATCGGTTGCCGACGATGCACCGGTGCTCATTCCGTTTCAGAACGCAGCGCTCAAGGACATCAAACGGACCCTGGTCGAACTTCAGAACGACGCTCTCGAGCATCTTCGAACCGATGTCGGCTGGGTACCCAAGAGAGCCTTCACCAACAAGTTCAAGGCACCTTTTGGGAATCTTGCGGAACAGATCACCGGTGCCAAGAATGACGGTGGGGCAGCCAAGGAGTTCGGTGCTGATCTGTTCGATGCGGTGACCGGCGCTCTCGCCAAAGCAAGACAGTCGGGTGCAGGCGATCGGCAGGTCGCATCCTCGGTTTCGCGGGTGTTCCGGATGTGGCGTGCCGACGAGGCCGAAAGACGAGTGGTGGACGCAGCGCAGGAGCTGAGTCCCTGACCGCTCGCTACCAAATCCCAGATGTCTGGATTCTGGATCCTGGCATCTGCCGTCTGGTATCTGTTGTCTGATACCTGGCTCCCCCTAGAATCCACATCGTGATCAATCGAGAACCAATTTCATATCGCCGGACTTCGCGCTTCCGACGCATAGCCACGATCGCCATTTCTTTGGCATTCATCGTGTTGCTCATGGGCCGATGGCTTGCGACCCTTTGGACGGATTACCTGTGGTACGACTCCCTGGGTGCGTCCGATGTCTGGGTGACGCTCACATTCACCAAGGTGTGGCTCGTGGCCGGTGCCGTGCTTGTTGCCTTCCTCGTGATATGGATCAATCTGTTCGTCGTGGACAGGGTCTCTCCTCGCAGTTTCGTTTTTGCCGAGACACCGGATGAGGAGCTCCTCGAGCGGTACCACGAATGGATCGAACCTCGTGCCGGCATCGTTCGATTCGGTTTTTCGGTGTTCTTCGCCATGCTCGTCGGTCTCGGTGCCGCGGCATGGTGGCAGGACTGGCTCCAGTGGCGCAGCGGGGTGTCCTTCGGTGTTGTCGACCCCATTTTCCAGAATGACATCTCGCGCTACGTCTTCGGTCTCCCCTTCTATCGAGACGTGTACGGATGGATGTTCCAGCTGTTGCTGATCACGACCCTTGTTGTTGTGGCTGCGCACTACCTCAACGGTGGGATCAAGATCGGAACCCCCGGCCAACGTACGTCGGACGGCGTCAAGGCTCACATCTCGATACTCGTTGCCGGGATTGCGCTGCTCAAGGCCCTCGGATATATGTTCGACAAGTGGGAGTTGCTGTACTCGGAGAGGGGCGCTGTCTTCGGTGCATCCTTCACGGATGTGAATGCGCAGGTTCCAGCCCTCAACCTGTTGATCTTCATCTCGATCATCTCGGCGATCATCCTGCTTGTGAACGTCTGGTTCAAGGGGTGGTCTCTGCCCGCGGTTGCGCTTGGTATCTGGCTGGTGACATCGATCGGTGTGGGTGGCATATATCCCTCTCTTGTGCAGCGCTTCTCTGTTGAGCCGAATGAGTTGAACAAGGAGCTGCCATACGTGCAGCACAATCTCGACTTCACGCGCTTTGCGTATGGACTCGATGGGGTCGATGTGAGGCAATTCAATGCATCGACCGACCTCACAGCTGAGATCATTGATGCGAACGGTCCGACGATCAACAACATCAGGCTCTGGGATCCGGGTGTGCTTGCTGAGACGTATCCCGAGCTCCAGAACATCAAGACGTACTACAACTTCGATGATGTCGATGTCGATCGGTACATCATCGACGGCGAGCTGACCCAGGTCATGACCGCCGCCCGTGGTCTTGACGAGTTCAACATCCCCGGTGGCGGCTGGGTGAACGAGCGGCTCGTCTACACGCACGGTCTCGGTGTGGTTCTCAGCCCGGCAAATGGCGTTACGACCGATGGTCTTCCAGACTTCCTGATCGCGGACATCCCTCCCGTCAACCGATCGGGAGACTCGATCCTCGATGTCGAGCAGCCTCGCATCTACTTCTCAGATGATTCACAGGGCGACTTCCTCATTGCTGGCTCACTCGAGGGGGAGGTCGACATTCCAAGCGACGGTCGCTCATCCGAGGCGATATCCACGGTGCATTACGACGGTGAGGGTGGCGTCAAACTCGGCGGGTTCTTCAAACGCTTCGCATGGGCTCTGCGCTTCGGCGATCTGAACACGCTCATTTCGAGCCAGCTCGACGACGAGAGCAAGGTGATGATCGCAAGGAACATCCAGGACCGGATAACCCGGATGGCGCCGTTCCTCTACACAGATGATGATCCGTACATGGTTACGGTCAACGGCCGCCTTGTATGGATCATGGACCTCTACACGGTGTCAGACAGGTACCCGTATTCCGAGCTTGCGAACACCGCAAGGCTGAATTCTGGCTCTCACCTTCCGAGGACGTTCAACTACATCCGGAACTCCGTCAAGGCAGTGATCGATGCGTATGACGGATCGATCGACATGTACGTATTCGATCCGGATGATCCGCTGATCCGGACGAACATGAACATCTTCCCCGGACTGTTCAAGCCCCTCAGTGAGTTCCCGGCGGAACTTGTTTCACACATCCGGTACCCCGAAGATCTGTTCCGGGTCCAGACAGATATCTACACGATCTATCACATGACGAACCCGGTGGATCTCTATCAGGTCAACGACCCGTGGCAGATCGCCCGTGATCCTTCGACAAGCCCGAAACCTCCACTGAGAGGATCGTTCGGCACCGCGCCGATGCTTCCCTACTACCTCTTGATGGAACTCCCCGAAGAGGACAGGCTCTCATTCCTGCTCATGCAGCCCTTCACTCCGGCAGCACGTCCGAACATGTCGGCGTTCGTTGTTGCCAAGAGCGGCCCTCTTGGTGAGTACGGCGATCTGATCTCCTATGAGATGCCTGAGGACCGCCAGGTCAACGGTCCGGGTCAGGTCGGTGACTTCATCGAGCAGGACCCCATTGTCTCTGCCGAATTCACCTTGTTGAGCCAGGAGGGCTCCACCGTTGTCAGGGGCAACCTCCTCGTTGTGCCGATCGAGGATTCCCTTCTCTACGTTCAGCCGATCTACCTCGTTGCAGACACGGGCGGCATCCCTCAGTTCAAGCGAGTGATCGCGTCATTCAATAGCCAGATCGAGATCGCAGACAGCCTGGATGAGGTCCTGGTGCTGCTCTTCGGTTCGCCGGATGCGGTTGAGGACGTCGACGGTGATGACGGTGATGACGGTGACGGTGATGTGACGCCGCCGGAAGGCACGATCCAGGAGCAGGTTGAGCTGCTGCTTGGCGCCGCGGCGACCGCCTTCGATCAAGCCGATGAGGCGCTTCGCGGTGGAGATCTCGCGGAGTATCAGAAGAGGGTCGACGAGGCCCGCGGATATATCCAAGACGCCAACCGCATCATCGCGCAAGCTGCCGCCAACGCAGCGGACGACTCCGCCTGAGCAGCAGGTTCCGTCGCCGGCACTCCTCTTGATTCAGAGGTGCTGATTATGAACTGTGAACTTCTTCAAATCGTTCGTCGTTCGGCAATCAGTTACTCTTGCCGCCCTGTGAACCGCGATCCGCTGGAGAGACAACGATGAGTTTGGGAGTGCATTCCGAGGTTGGGAGGCTGCGCACGGTGATGGTGCACAGGCCGGGCCTCGAGCACCGCAGGCTCACACCGACGAACATGGCCGATCTGTTGTTCGACGACGTCATCTGGGTGGACAAGGCCGAACAGGAACACGACGCATTTTGTGAAGTGATGCGCAGTCACGGCATCAACGTCCTCTACGCGCAGGAACTCTTCTCAGAGGCACTCGTCAGTGACGAGGCAAAACGCTGGGTGCTTCGCCATATGCTGAACGAGCGCATGATCGGAGTGGCTGCATCCTCCCATGCCTCTGAGGTCGTCGACGCGATGTCCACCGAGGAGATCGCCGAGTTCCTCATCAGCGGTGTCGTGCCGAAGGAGCTCGGCATCGCGGGTGTCGAGCTCTTCTACGAGTCTGTTGACCCGACGTCCCTGACACTTGCACCGCTTCCGAACTTCATCTTCCAACGGGATCCTTCATCTTGGGTCTATGGCGGGGTGACGATCAACCCGATGGCGATGCCTGCACGCAGATACGAGTCGATGATCTCAGAGGTCATCTATCGATTCCATCCGATGTTCAACGAGCAGGGGCCGGTGAACGTCTGGTTCGGGGGGTCGGAACAGGACTGGGGCCACGCCCACATCGAGGGGGGCGACGTCCAGGTGCTCGGTAACGGCACAGTGATGGTCGGGCTCTCAGAGAGGACATCACACCAGGCCGTTTCCATCCTCGCCCGAAGGCTGTTCGAGGCCGGTTCCGCGGACAAGGTACTTGCGGTCGGTCTGCCGAAGATTCGTTCCTTCATGCATCTCGATACGGTTATCACGATGGTCGACCGCGATGCGGTGACGGCGTACGGCGCCGTGATCGACGAGGCCCGCGTCTGGCTCATTCGCCCCGGGGATGCCCCTGACGATCTCAAGATCGAAGAGCAGGCGAACGGGCTTGTCGCAGCCGTCGGCGATGCGCTCGACATCAATGATCTGAGAGTGATCGGGACAGGCGGTGATGAGCTGGCAGCAGCTCGTGAACAGTGGGATGACGGGAACAACGTTCTTGCCCTTGAGCCCGGCGTGGTGGTTGCCTATGAGCGCAACACGTTCACCAACCAACGGTTGCGTGAAGAAGGCATCGAAGTGATCGAGATCCAAGGTTCCGAACTCGGACGCGGCAGAGGCGGAGGCCACTGCCTGACCTGTCCGCTCGAACGT
>JAZFUH010000072.1:0-2510 GCA_036447125.1 Acidimicrobiia bacterium
GGAGACCTCGGCATCGCAGGTTTCGCCGTCGTCGGCTACGGGCATGCCATCTCCTATCTCCAGCGGGTCGCCGTTGAACCGAAGTGGCAGGGACAAGGAATGGGGCGAAGCCTCATTCGAGCAGCGGCCCGCAGCGCAAGACGCCACGGGTCACGGGCCCTCTTGTTGAACACGCAGTTCGACAACTCGGCAGCGATCGGCCTCTATGAGGCAGAGGGCTACACCCAGCTCCCTGAGTCGCTGGCTGTCCTCAAGTCCGGTTAGACAAAGTGCCTCCCCGGCTGCCAGACCGATATCGATTGAACATTCGACTTGGGAGCGACGGCGATATCGAAGAGTGGTTCGCCCAGGACGATTCGCTCGACCGTCCGGTTCTCATCCGCTATCTCGCTCCTGAGTCCTCGACCGCGCGCCACACCTCTTTTCTCGAGAACGTGCGAGCTGCGGCCGCTCTGAACGACATCCACCTCCAGAAAGTGTTCGCTGCTGGCGAGACCTCTGCGTCCGCGTACTCCGTTTCGGAATGGGATGGGGGTGTGACCATTGCTGACAGGCTCAGAGCTGATGAAGCCATCCCCGTGGTCGAATTCCTTCCCAACGCCTCTGGTCTGTGCCTCGCGTTGTCGCGCTTCCATGAACTCGGGGGTGTCCACGGTGCCATCGACACATCATCGGTTCATTTCTCGGCTGCACATCCAGTCAAGCTCGGCGCCTTTGGTCGGGAGAACCGGTGGTCAGACCCGGCCGAGGACACGATGGCGCTCGCTGAGGTGCTCCGAGCCGCCATAACCGGAACGAACGACACCGGTATCTTTCCCTCAGATGTCATCGATGGCGTCCATCCATCGGTGGACGATGCCCTACGAGCCGGAATCCTGGGAACACTCGACGCTGCAGCGCTGGCAAGATCTCTCCAGGCTGCACCACACGTTGTACAAACACAGGAAAACCCGGTCAAACCCTGGAGAACACTTGCGTTGTTCGGTGTGATCGTGGTCCTCATAGCCTTCGTGGCCGCGGTCGGACTTGCCGCAGATTTCGATCCGGATTCGCCGGTCCTGTATCCCGTGATCGCCAGGCCGGTCACATCGACTTCAACGACGCCGACCCAGATCGCTGACCACGTCGACGCGTCTGAACGTATCGCTGCACAGGTCATCGTGTACGACCCACTGGGTGACGGCACTGAGAGCGATGAAACCGCTGACGGTACAACCGATGGGAGCAGATCAACGGGCTGGACCACTGAGACATACTCACGGCCGCTCGGGGAGGTGAAGGAAGGCGTTGGACTCGTTTTCGACCTCGACGGAACACCTGAAACGGTCTACATCAGCGGTTCGCCCGGAACGGTGTTCAGTGTCGGGTGGGCTCCGGAACCGCCCGAGAACCCCCTCGAATGGGAGCGTCTTGCCAGAGGAACTCTCCTACAGGCCGAGTCGCGAATCCAGCTTCCCGTCCGTGCCGGCGGATTGTGGCTTCTCTGGCTCACCGATCTCCCTGAACGTCCCGATGGATCGTTCCAGGCGAGGATCACGGATGTCCGATTTGCACCGTAGCGACAGACAACCCGGAGCAGGCCATGGACAGCCGCTGCCGTATGTCTCTCGTGGTATGTCTACTGTCGGTCTCGCATGACCGACCGAGCCGAACGTGACATCGAACTCATTGATCGGTACCTCGCAGGTGACATCGATGCCTTCAATGAGCTTGTGGTTGCGCACGAAGATCGGGTGTTTGCGATTTGTCTGCGCATGCTTCGTAATCGTGAAGCGGCGCTCGACGCCACACAGGACACGTTCCTCACCGTCTTTCGGAAAGCAGATCGCTACAAGGCGCAGGCCGCCTTCTCAACCTGGCTCTACCGGGTCACGATCAACACGTGCTACGACCATCTGCGTCGAGAGAAGCGGACGAGGACCGATCTGATTCCCGAGTCATATGACCTTGCCGATCCCCGGGCCACTGATCCCTTCGATGCCGTGGACGTCAGACCGGACATCGAGGATGCGTTAACGCAACTGAGCATCGAGTTCAGGGCTGCGATCGTACTTGTCGATCTTCAGGGCATGTCTCTGGAACAGGCAGGCGATACGCTCGATGTGCCGACCGGAACGATCAAGAGCAGGCTCTTCCGAGGCCGAAAACAACTGGCTCAAAGTCTTGGGAACCTCAACCCTGCCTCAGAACATCCAATGGGAGACACTGGAGAACAATGAACGACCAGGATCGCGATCTCATCGCCGCACTCGCAGACGGTCGCCTCAGCGGAACAGCCGCAGAGGACGCTCTGGCGCGCATCGAAGCAGATCCTGAGATGTCTGTCGAATACGCCCACCAAATCACGGCACTCGAGTTTCTGAACTCCGGCGTTGTTCCGCGGATGACAGCCAGTGAGCGTGAAACCCTTCACGCAAGCCTGACCGAGCAGCTGGGTTTCGAGATTGAGAGGACACCATCGCCTTCTCCTCAGAGGCGAAAGATCCCTTGGTGGCGACCTGTGCTCGGAT
>JAZFUH010000073.1:0-4341 GCA_036447125.1 Acidimicrobiia bacterium
AGAGCGGCGGTTGGGGCCGCGGATGATCCGATTCTCGTGGCGAACATCGTCTGGTATCGCTCCGGCGAGTCGAGCGAACCGTGGAAGTAGGGCGGCAGCGGTACCTCCCCTGCCTGAGCAATGGCATCCTCGATGTCCCCCGTCGAAGTGAGATTCACCGTGGCGACTCCCTCGATGGGATTCGAAATCAATTCGACGTTGATGGCTCCGCATTCGATGATCGTACCGATTCTCACTTTCTTGGCCGGTCGTATGAGCGCCTCCCACCGGTATGGGTCGACTCGCTTGGTGAGAAGGACCTCCGTCCGGCCTCCTGTCGGCATTCTCGACCCGACAAGTCTTGCAGCTCGCACCTTCGTGCGATTCACAACAAGCAGGTCACCGGCCCTCAACAGGGTCGCTATCTCGTTGAAGGGGATCTCCGTCAGATCCGAGGTCACAAGCACACGCGCATCATGGCGAGGCTCGATCGCGACTTGCGCAATGGCACCACGAGGAAGCATGTAATCGAAGTCTTCGATGAGCATGGGCACAGGCTACGGCGGGGGGATCAGTCGTCCCTGTCCGTCGCCGACGGGTGGTTCGATACCGAGATGAGCGAATGCCCTCTGCGTCGCGATCCTGCCCCTCGGCGTTCGTTGGATGAGCCCCTCAAGAATCAAGAACGGCTCATAGGCATCTTCGACGGTTTCTGGGTCCTCCCCAACCGCGATCGCAAGAGTCGAGAGACCGACGGGACCACCGTCGAACTTATCGATGATCGCCGTGAGGATGGCTCTGTCGACCTTGTCGAGTCCCGCTTGGTCAACCTCGAAGAGCTCGAGTGCTGCGTCCGCAGTCTCGGCATCAACCAGCCCGTGTGCCCGTACCGTCGCGTAGTCCCTCACCCTTCTCAGGAGCCGGTTGGCTATGCGCGGGGTTCCCCGCGAACGTCTTGCGATCGTCTCACAGCCATCGGGAGACGTCGGGGTGTCGAGGAGAAGCGCAGAGCGTGCAACGATCGCTGCAAGATCGGCCGCCCCGTAGTAGTCAAGCCGTGCAACATAGCCGAAACGGTCCCTCAGAGGTGGTGCAACACGACCGACCCTTGTTGTTGCCCCGACAAGGGTGAACGCAGGCAGGTCTATCTTGATCGTACGGGCCGCTGGTCCCTTGCCGACGACGATGTCGAGCTGGCCATCCTCCATGGCTGGATACATCACTTCCTCGACCTGACGTGGAAGCCGGTGAATCTCATCGATGAAGAGAACGTCGCCGTGCTCGAGATTGGTTATCACCGCTGCAAGGTCCCCGGGCCTGTCGAGTGCAGGTCCTGAGGTCGAACGAAATGACGCGCCCATCTCGTTGGCAACGATCGCGGCCAAACTTGTCTTGCCGAGACCCGGCGGTCCTGAGAACAAGAGGTGATCCACCGATTCGCCACGCGACGATGCTGCCTCGATGAGGATCGAAAGACGCTCCTTGAGCGCCTCCTGTCCGACGAATTCGGCGAGCCGCTTCGGCCTCAATCCGATTTCAGCTTCGATTTCATCAGGCGTCTGGGCAGTGGTAAGCAGACCTTCCTCCCGCATCAGACGCCGGCCTTGCCGAGTTGTTGCAACGAGCGCTTCAGCAGTTCCTCGATGGGCAGGTCGTTTGGCATGTCGGCGAGCGTACCCCTTATCTCGTCGGCGCCGTAGCCGAGTCCTTCGAGTGCTTCACGCACTTCGCCCATCGGACCGGTCACCGTCGATACGTCCTCGAGTAGATCCATCTTCGGCTTCAGCTCGAGCAACAGCTTCTGTGCACTTCGCTTACCGATGCCGGGTACCGCTGTGAGGGCAGGAATATCGTCCGAAGCCACAGCGGCGCCCAGTTGCTCGTATG
This sequence comes from Acidimicrobiia bacterium, assembly GCA_036447125.1. Taxonomy (GTDB): domain Bacteria; phylum Actinomycetota; class Acidimicrobiia; order Spongiisociales; family UBA5794; genus B3-G11. The sequence continues at coordinate 1,867 of JAZFUH010000073.1, forward strand.
TCATCGTTGCGAGTATGGACATCGCGACCTTCGGGCCGACACCGGAGACGCCCAGCAGCATTCCAAAGAGCTCCTTGTCGCCCGTTGTACCAAAACCGAACAATGCGAGCTGATCCTCGCGAACGTGGAGGTGGGTATGAAGCACAACCTCCTCACCGACGCCGGGCAGGTCACTCAACGTGCGAGGTGTGACCGACACGAGATAGCCGACACCTCCGACCTCGAGAACGACGGTCTCGCGCCCTCGATCAAGAATGGTGCCACGCAGTCTGCCGATCACAGCAATGTCTCCATGGCGCGCACCGGCCGGTGCTGGGCGTGACACATCGCTATGCCGAGTGCGTCTGCCACATCGGCCGGTCCAGCTACTCCCTTGATTCCGAGTCTCATGGAGATCACCGCGCTCACCTGTTGCTTGTCCGCCGAACCCGAACCGGTGACCGCCAGCTTCATCTGGGAGGGTGTGTACTCGGATACCTCGATCCCGTGCCTGGCAATCACCTCCATGATCACACCCGATGCCCTGGCCACAGCCATTGCGGTGCTGCGGTTGCGGTTGACGAATACTTGCTCGATGGCTGCTGCATCGATCTCGTGCTCCGAAACGAGCGACTCCATGTCGCTACGAAGTTCAACAAGGCGCTGTGCGACGGAGAGTTCAGGATCGGTTCTGATCACGCCAGCCGCCACAGCCCGGTCTCTGCCACCGCCGGTTTCGATGATGCCATAGCCCGTGCGGGTGAGACCCGGGTCGATTCCTAGAACGAACATGTGTTCGTATGGTAGCCGAGTCCTACTGCGTATGAAAGTACCCTCCGAAGCTGAGATTCACGGTTCCCGGTTCACGGTTCACGCCTTCTGACCGTGAACCGGGAACCCTTCCCTATTCCAAGGAGGCGAGAATCTCGTCCGAAATATCAAAATTGGCGTACACCGCTTGGACGTCATCGAGGTCCTCGAGAGCATCCACCAGTCGGAGCAATCTGGGCGCTGACGATTCGTCCACAGATATCGAGGTTGATGGCAGATACGTGACATCTCCTGCTTCGATCTGCATCCCGGCATTTTCGAGCTCAGCTCGAACCTGTTGCAGGTCTGCCGGTGAACAGACGACTTCCCATTGGCCACCCTCCTGTCTGACGTCCTCTGCGCCGCCTTCGATGGCTGCCATCATCACCGTGTCCTCGTCACCCGTAACAAGGATGTATCCCTTCTGCTCGAAGAGATAGCTCACCGAACCGGGCTCCCCGAGGCTTCCACCGTTCTTTGAGAAAGCGGATCGGACATCTGAGGCGGCCCGGTTCCGGTTGTCCGTCAGTATCTGGACGTAGAGCGCAACGCCGCCGGGCGCGTACCCCTCGTAGAAGGCCTCGATGTAGTCAATGCCGTCAACATCGCCTGCACCGCGCGCGACGGCGCGCTCGATGTTGTCCTTTGGAACGGAATTGTCCTTCGCCTTCTGGATTGCAGTGGCGAGCGTTGCGTTGGAATCGGTATCGGGGCCGCCCGTGCGAGCCGCAGACTCGATTCCCCTGATGAGCTTTGCGAAGAGCTTCCCGCGTTTGGCGTCCTGCCTGCCCTTGCGATGCTTTATGTTCGCCCATTTGGAATGTCCGGCCATGGGATCTCCTCACGCCTCTTCGATGAGCGCAACCAGCATCTCGTGCAGACGCGTGTCAGATGTGAGCTCAGGATGGAACGACGTCGCAAGGATACGGCCCTGTTTCACCAACACCGGGTGAGCGACACCATGATCATCCGTAACCGACGCGAGCACCTCGACATCTGCACCGATCTTCTCCATCCATGGCGCCCTGATGAACACGGCATGCATCGGGGCGCCGCCAAGACGAGATCGGCACGCCCTATTGCGTGACCGTTGACTTCGACACCCTCGACGACGACGCCGTCACGATCCGCGACCGCGACACGATGGCCCAGGACCGCGTCCCGGTGGCCAACCTGCCCGACGTCCTCCGCGAGAAGCTGCCAGCCGTCTAATCGGGTACAACGAGCTGGAGCTGCCGTGAAGCGCTTCTCGCCGGGCGAGCGCATCGAGGTCCGCGAGGTCTGGGACGGCCGCGCGTGGGAGATACGTCGACCGATCATCGTCGAGGACACTCCCGATCTGCTCGCTGTCTACAACGCACCGGACTCGCCGGTAAGGACAGCCGTAGGCCCGGACGGTGAGCGCCTGCGGCTGCCGCCGTCTGACTGGTCGATGGCCAACGTGTCCATTCCGTCCGACCGGCGGATCCTCGGCTTGCACCCGCCGGGATCGGACCACTCGGTCTTGCTCTTCTGGGACGACTCGTGGCGATTGCTCGGCTGGTACATCAACCTGGAACAAGACCGCCAACGCAACCCTCGCGGATTCGACTTCGAGGAGCACGTCCTCGACCTCGTCGTCGAGCCGGACATGGCCTCGTGGCGCTGGAAGGACGAAGACGAACTGGCGGAGGCGGTCGAACGCGG
>JAZFUH010000074.1:0-9606 GCA_036447125.1 Acidimicrobiia bacterium
CCAACCTGGTTCGTGGCTGTCGAGAAGTTCAGAGATCGAATGGTCGAGGTCAACAAGGACATCAGATGGGTACCTGAGGCGATAGGAACGAACCGATTCGGAAACTGGCTCGAAGATGCAAGGGATTGGGCGATCAGCAGACACCGGTACTGGGGTTCATGCATCCCCGTGTGGGAGTGCGACGAATGCGGCGACCATGTAGCCGTATCTTCGATCGATGAGCTCTTCGAGTTCTCCGGCGTCAGACTTGACGATCTGCACAAGCATTTCGTGGATCCGGTCACATGGGAGTGCTCCTCGTGCAATGGGACGATGCGCCGTGTCCCTGAGGTGTTGGACTGCTGGTTCGAGAGTGGAGCCATGCCGTTTGCACAGATCCACTACCCGTTCGAGAACGAGGAACGCTTCGAGCAGAGGTTCCCTGCAGATTTCATCGCTGAGGGCCTCGACATGACCCGAGGCTGGTTCTACACCCTGTTGATCCTCGCAACCGCGGTCAAGGACGAAGCTCCGTTCCGAAACTGCGTCGTGACAGGGATGGTTCTTGCAGAAGACGGACGAAAGATGTCCAAATCCTTGAAGAACTATCCAGATCCCATCCATGTCCTCGACGAGTTCGGTGCTGACGGCCTTCGGGCGTATCTCATCAACTCGCCCCTGGTAAAGGCGGAGCCGCTCCGATTCTCAGAGGACGGAGTTCGCAATGTCGTTCGGACAGTCCTGCTCCCGTTGTGGAACTCGTATTCCTTCTTCACCACGTACGCAAACGCCGATGGAATCACTCCCAAAGACCTGCGATCGGCACCAGACCTCGCCGATCGACCCGAAATCGACCGGTGGATCATCTCGGTTCTGCAGAGCCTCGTCGAGGACGTGAACCGTGAGATGGAGGCGTACAGGCTGTTCGCTGTCGTTCCTCCGATCATCGGTTTCGTTGGCGACCTGACGAACTGGTACATCCGGAGATCGAGGCGCAGATTCTGGGCGCACCGCGGTGCAACGGACAATCGGGACAAGATGGCAGCTTTTGCGACACTGTATGAGGTCCTCGCCACGTTCAGTCGTGTCGCGGCGCCGATCCTGCCATTCATCACGGAAGAGATCTATCAGGGTCTCGGTCGCCGTGTTGATCCGGAGGCTCTCCCAAGCGTGCACCACACCGATTACCCAGAAGCCGACATCGATGCCATCGACGAAGAACTCGAGCGGTCGATGGCAACCGTGAGAACGGTCGTGAACCTTGGGCGGGGCCTGAGAAGACGCAATGATCTGCGGGTTCGACAGCCGCTTGCGTCTGTCACCGTTGTGACGAGGTCAGCGGTTGAGCAGGCAGCCGTATCGAACCACGCAGAGCTCATCGCAGATGAGCTGAACGTGGCAAGCGTCCAGGTTCATGCCGATGAGGCCGGACTCGTTGACCTCAAAGCGAAGGCGAACTTCAAAGTACTTGGCCCGCGTTATGGCAGGGACATGAAGACCGTTGCGTCCAAAATCACGAATCTTGATCACGATGCGATTGTCGGCATCCTCGATGGGGGCACGATCTCGGTGGATGGATTCACCTTCGGCGAAGAAGACATCGTGGTGTCGCGCACGCCCCGTTCGGGGACGGTCGTTGCCTCGGAAGGGTCGATCTCGGTCGCACTCGACTCGACGATCACACGGGATCTACGGATCGAAGGGCTGGCGCGCGAGCTCATCAACCGTGTTCAAGGTATGAGAAGACGTCTCGATCTCGAGGTAACGGACCGCATCGATGTCGTGTGGGCGAGCGAGGATGCCGATGTCTCTTCTGTCTTCGAGCAGCACGCAGACATGATCGCCGGGGAAGTCCTCGCTGATTCGATCACGCACAATGTCGACACCGATGGCGATGAGTACGACCTCGGCGAAGCAACAGTGAGACTGACTGCCAAGCGTGCAGGGCACTAACCCCTACAAGAAACTCGCCAGGAACGACAGCCCCAGGATCAGTATCAGGGGTGAGAGGTCGAGGGCCGTTCCGCCGATGCGCACCGGCGGGATCACATTCCTGATCGGTCGCAGGATCGGTTCGATGACTTTCGAGAGCGCGTCGTAGATCTTCCGAACCGGATGGTCCCAGCCAAGCCTTCCGAACGAGACGATGTAGGACAGAACGATCCAGAGAAGCATCCCAAGCACGAACCAGTTGATGATCAGCCGAATGAAATCCACGTCAGATCTCGGAGTCGAAGAGACCGAGCTTCTCGAGCCGGTCGTGTTCCTGGGTACCGAGTGTGACTCCCGACGGTGTTATGAGAATCACTCCTTGGGATATCTTTGCCATCTTTCCGTCAAGGGCGTATGTGAGACCCGAAGCAAAGTCCACGATCCTGCGCACCATCTCCGGTTCCGTATTTCGCAGGTCGAGCACGACACCACGGCCGCTGCGAATGGAGTCTGCAAGTGCCTGTGCATCAGAGAAATTCCGTGCGACGATGATGTGAGATTCCGGTTCCAAACGACGAGCAGCGATTTCGCCCGCCGAACCGACACTCGGGTGAATGTACACTCCGGCCTCTGCATAGGTCCTGTCGCTGGACATTCGCTGCCTGGTCGTGGCAGGCGGCTCGATCCTCCGACCGGCAACTCCAAAGCCAGGCTTGGCCACCGACACGGTCGCTGCGATTTCGGTGGGCGCCCTGCCTGGTGGAAGCGGTGGTCGTGTCGAGTCCGTCTCCACAGGCCGTACCTCACCGACGGATGAGTCGACGGTGCTGGCTCCCTGCTCTTCCTCGTCAACCAGACCAAGGTAGAAGAGAGTCTTGTTCCACAGTGATGACATATCCGAATCCAGTTTTTTTCAGCGGCCTGTTGGCTCAAAGATAGCCCTTCCCACGCGCACCATGGTGGACCCCTCCTCAATCGCCACCTCGAAGTCGTGGGACATGCCCATCGAGCAGTGCTCCATGTTGGTATAGGACTCGCGGTAATTATCCAGGATCGACCGAAGCTGGGCGAAGTACGGTCTCGTCAGCTCCGGATTTCCAACCTTGGGAGGTATGGCCATGACGCCTCGCACATCGACACCCATCCCAAGCACCTGATCGATGACCGCATCGGCATCATTCGGATCGAACCCGGACTTCTGTGGTTCGTTGCCCAGATTGAACTGCATCAGTACCGGCGTGACTCCCGCGGCCGACCACCTCTGTGCCAGCGAGAGGCGATCCATCGAATGAAGAAGAGCTGCATGCTGCTGCACAAATGCAACCTTTCGGCTCTGCAAAGGACCAACGAAGTGCCACTCGACCTCAGAGAAGAGGCCGCTCTCGACGCGGTTCCTGAGCCCCTGCTGTCGGTTCTCTCCCAGGACCAGCTGTCCAGCCTGAACAACCGAAGAGACGTCCGCGTTCGGTCTTCCCTTCGATACAGCCACAAGGGTGACCGAATCCCCAGGTACACCTCTGCGGGTCGCTGCCGAATCGATAGCGGATCTGACGGTTACGAGTCCTGTGGGATCCATGTCACTGTTACCTGTCGATGAGGTGTCGCGTTCTGCCTGTGCGAGTGAAAACGACTTTCATGCATTGTGCATTCGTCAAGATCCTTGACATCCACTCCCGGTAACTGGGCACGGACCGCTCCCGAGAGGTCGACACTGAGACCGCCATCCGTCGTCGATCCGGCGAATCCCCCGACGGCTTCGATGACATCCGACCCGACCTCGTAGCAACACGACCCGATGTGAGGTCCGATCACCGCGGCACTCACCGGGCTCCCCTCGTCTTCCATGATTCGGTACGCCTCGCCCACAATGCCTGCCGCGACGCCGCGCCAGCCCGCGTGGATCACGGCAACCGTCCGGTGGCCGACAAGTACCACAGGTACACAATCAGCGGTTGCAACCGCGATGGGCAGGAGAGGAACCGATGTCATGATTCCGTCGGCTTCACCCAGTTGGCCCGGACCATTCGCGACAACGACATCCGAACCATGGATCTGGTCGATCACAGCCCAGGCCTCCGGGATGCCGAGAACCCTGCTGAATCGACTTCTGGCTGCAAGATCAGTTCGCGCGTCGCCATCGCGAGACTCGCCGAAACACACCCAGGGAAAGCCCCGAGGGCGGATCATCCTTGGACGAAGCCGGGGATGTCCATCTCGTCGGTACCGGCTCTCTCCACATCGTCCGAATCACCGAGAATACCCGGTCGCAGGGACGGAGGCGGCTGGGTCGAGAAGCCACCTTTCCGGTCTCGATCGAATCCAGCAGCGATGACCGTTACGCGCATCTCGTCCCCGAGCGTGTCATCGATGACGGCGCCGAAGATGATGTTGGCATCTGCGTCTGAGTGATCAGAGATGAGCGTCGCAGCGGTATTGACCTCGTGCAGGGTCATGTCCCTCGGCCCGGCAATCGAGAGCAGCACTCCACGGGCGCCCTCCATCGATGTCTCGAGAAGGGGACTGGAGATTGCTTTCTCTGCGGCCTGTTGGGCACGGCTGTCGCCGGTCGAATGCCCGATGCCCATCACAGCAGAACCAGCGTCTGACATGACTGCCTTGACGTCAGCGAAGTCGACGTTGATGAGACCAGGAGTCGTGATCAACTCTGTGATCCCCTTGACTCCAGATGTCAGGACATCGTCCGCCATTCGGAAAGCTTCGGCCACCGGAGTCGATGGTTCAGCGATCTCGAGCAGACGCTCGTTCGGGATGATGATCAGCGTGTCGACAGCACCTTTGAGGGCCTGAATCCCCTGCTCGGCCTGTACGGACCGGCGCCGGCCCTCGAAACCGAACGGGCGTGTCACGACGCCAACCGTAAGGGCACCCGCAGCACGCGCAACCTCTGCGACGATCGGGGCTGCACCCGTTCCGGTGCCACCGCCCTCACCGGCTGTGATGAACACCATGTCCGCACCGGTGAGTGCATCCTCGAGTTCATCGCGGTGATCCTCGGCTGCGGCTCTCCCGACTTCGGGGTTCGCACCGGCACCGAGTCCCCGAGTCGACTCACGCCCGATATCGAGCTTCAGGTCTGCGTCAGACATCAGAAGCGCCTGTGCATCGGTGTTGACGGCTATGAACTCGACACCACCGACACCATTCTCGATCATGCGGTTGACAGCGTTCACGCCACCGCCGCCCACACCGATCACTTTGATCACGGCAAGGTATGTGGTTGGTGGTTTGTTGGATTCTGTGGCCATGGGACATCCCTCCCCAAGAAGGTATCAATGAACCTTAGCCACTACTTCAAGGTTGGTGCCACCGCTATTCCTCGACCTCTGGTGCAGGTTGAGGGTTGGTCACTGCGGGTCGCAGCGGGGCGATGAGATCGATCGATGCGCCGGGCTCGATGCCGCTACTCAGAAGGGCATCGAGGACTACCGCCTTCTCGGCCATGTCGACCGGACGACCGAGGCGAACGACATGTCCGGCGACGTGCGCTGACAGACCTTCACCATCGGTATCGATCCTCGCTCCGGTGCGGTTCTGCTCGCTGAGGTGCCTGACAAAGACGAGCGCGCCGAGCGTCAATGGATCCGATATCACGTCACCCGGATCGAGAGAGCCCTGGTCTATGGCGACGGATGCAATGTCCGTACCGGGAATCGGAACCGACATGATGACCCCGCCATCACTGGCAACCAACACCCACTGATCTCCGGCTAGCACCGGTGCAACAGGAGTTCTCTCAATGACATCGATCTGTATCGTTCCGGGCCACCGGATCTCAACCCTTGCAGATTCGATCCAGGGATCCTCAAGGATCGACATGGTGATCGAATCGCCATCGATGTCAATCGTCGGCGTGCCGATGTCCATCGCGAGGGATTGCAACACCGCACGCGGATCCGAGAACTGTGCTCCGGTGACATCGACCTGTCGAATGGACAGGATCGGTGACCGGACCAGCCACAGCGATCCAAACACAACAGCCAGAAGAGCGATCACGACGAGAATCCATTTCAATCGCTTTCGTGCGCGGTCCTCGGAGACTGACTTTCGGCGCTCCGCCAATCGTGGTTCCATGACGGTCACGCTCCGCCTCCGGGCTGTGAGAACGATCCGAGGAATCGTATCTCGGGTTCAAGTTCGATCCCCGTCATGCGGAGGACCTCCGTCTGGATCTCGTGAACGAATGAGAAGATATCTGCTGCGGTCGCTCCAGCAGTGGCAATCAGGAAGTTGGCGTGAATAGGGGAAACCTGGACGGGTCCCACGGCTGAGCCCTTCAGTCCACACCGATCGATGATCGCTCCTGCACCATCACCGGCCGGGTTCTTGAAAACGCTTCCTGCGTTGAGTGTTCCCCCGGGCTGATGCTGCTTCCGCCATCGTGTGATCTCCCTGATGTTCGCATCGAGTTCTTCCGGATCACCCGGCGTGGTTCTGAACGTGGCCTGAACAACCACATCGGCTTCGGTGAGGTCGGAGTGGCGGTACTTCAAGCCGAGGGAAGCAACATCTCGTTTCGTGAGGGATCCAGAGTCGGCGTCGACCACAACGGCATCCACAAGGACGGCAGCAGTGTCGGATCCGTGTCCCCCGGCATTCATCGCAATGGCGCCACCGACAGAACCGGGAATACCGACGTAGAACTCAAGGCCGGCCATTCCCGCACCGGCCGCCACTCTGGCGAGTTTCGGAAGCGCCACAGCGGCACCAGCTACAACAGTTCCGTCAGGATTGGTGTCTATCGCACAGAATGCCCCGCCGAGGCGGAGAACCAATCCGTCGATGCCTTCATCGGAGATGACGACGTTGCTTCCTCTGCCGAGGACCACAACGGCCATGCCCTCGGGAACGAGCTCCAGTATCGAACGGAGCTCCTCGAGGTCTCTCGGTTCGGCGAACCATCTCGCCGAACCACCGACCTTGTACGTTGTCATCGGCCCGAGCGGGACATCGCTTCTGACGGATCCATGTTCCATCACGAGCTCCTCTGGATAGCTTGGGCAACCGGACGAGCCACCGTTGTGATGTCCCCTGCCCCGAGAAGCAGCACGGTATCCCCGGGCTCGGCGAGATCAGCAACGATCTGACCGATGTCGGCAAGGTTGGGTGCGTAGATCGTTCTACCACCGGCTGCGTCGGACGCAGCGGCAACGATTCGCCCCGACACACCAATGATCGGCATCTCACCTGCCGCATACACATCAGTGACAATGGTGTGATCGGCGAGGGCCAGAGGTGCCCCGAACTCCGGCCCGAGATCGGCAGTGCGGGTGTAGCGATGTGGTTGAAAGACAACGATGACCTTGCCTTTGGTTCCCTGAGCCGCCGCTGCGATCGTGGCAGCCACCTCGGTGGGATGGTGCGCATAGTCGTCGACGATCGTCACGCCTTGAACGCTGCCCCGAATCTCGTAGCGCCTCCGCACTCCAGCGAAACCTCTGAGCACAGCTCCGCAAGCCGCTGCGTCATAGCCGAGCTCTCCGATGAGCGCCAGGACTCCGGCAGCGTTCGATGCAAAGTGCGCTCCGGGCATCGGGAGAACTACTTCGATGTCGGCGTCAGGGCTGACCAGACGAAATCTCTGGCCATCTGCCGTGTGCTTGTGGTCCAGAATCCGCCACTTTGCATGAGGAGAGAACCCATACGAGACAAGGGAGACTCGCTGACCAAGCCTGCGAACCCCAGGGTCGTCGATACAGCCGACCGTTACTCCGTCAACACGAGCCGCCACCTGGGCGAAGGCATCCTCGAGGGCTGCGACCGTGCCGTAGTAGTCGAGATGGTCAGCCTCGATGTTCGTCACGAGCATGCCGGCGAGAGCAAGGTGGCGAAATGTCCCGAAGGCTTCGTCAGCCTCGAGGAGGAACAGATCGTCCCCCCCGAGGTGTGCCCCTGTGTTCAGGCCGATCATCTCGCCGCCGACGAGAAATGTCGGGTCGAGACCAATGCCTCTGAGCGCTGCAACCGCGAGGGCAGTGGAGGTTGTCTTGCCATGGGTGCCGGCGAATCCAATTGTGCGCATGGTGGCCGTGAGCGAAGCAAGCAGACGTGGACGCTCCCATACAGGGATGCCAGCAGAGCGAGCTGCGCTGATCTCCGGGTCGCGGCTTGGCACTGCCGACGAGGCGACAACGAGCTCGACCTCCTGCACGATCTCAGGCCTGTGTCCCACCCATGTCTCGACGCCTACGTCGACCAGGGTGTCGAGCATGCGTCCGGGCTTGATGTCTGATCCCGTCACCGTGTGACCCCTCTGGCTCAGAAGCTTTGCCAATCCGGACATTCCTGCTCCGCCGGCTCCCACGAGATGCACCCGATCCGGGATGTGGTTGAGGTCAGTCAACGGCGACCTCGATCAGATGTTGTGCGACTTCGCGTGCGACGCCGTGGTGACGCGATGCCGCTGCCGTGTCAGACATCTGCTTGCGCTTCACCTCGTCACCAAGAAGGATTTGGGCGGTGTGGATGATCTCATCCCTCCGATCCTGGGCGATGACGACGCCACCTCCAACCTTGGCGAAGTCCTCCGCGTTCAAGGCTTGATAGCCCTTTCCCGCGGGCAGCGGGACGAGTATTGAAGGAGTAGCAGTTGCATGAAGCTCTGAGACGGTTATCGCTCCCGAGCGCGAGATCACAAGGTCACATGCCGCATAGAGACGCTCCATCTCCACTTCGAACGGAACAACGAACCACCCTTCCACCGTTGATGCCGACCTTGCGATCTGGCGGTAGTGCGCCTCACCCGTCACATGCAATATCTGGTAGTGGCGTTCATCGATCGACGCAAGCTCCATGGTCAGATCATTCAGCGCAGCAGCTCCGAGACTCCCTCCGAAGACACCAAGCACGGTGGCAGCGGGATCGAGCCCATAGTGCTCCCTCGCTCCGGGTCTGAGGGCATCCCTGTCGAACGATTCAAACGAGGCGCGCAGTGGGTTACCGACGACGACTGCATTCTTGAGCTTCCGTGTCGCTGACTCGAATCCAACGAATACCGTGTCTGCCATCGGTGCGAGCAGCCGGTTGGCAACCCCGGGCACGGCGTTTGCCTCGTGGATGACAAGCGGGATCTTCGATCTACGGGCGGCCAAACCGGCAGGACCGGAAACGTACCCCCCGAACACGATCATCGCGGTGATTCCCTCCGATTCGATCTTGTCCGCAATGACCCTCGTCGCTCTCCTGATCTTCGTTGGGAGCGTGAAATTGTCCCGAGAGAGGGAGCGCCTCAGACCGTGGACATCGAGTTGCACGAACTTGTAGCCGGCTGCTGGAACCGTCTGTGCCTCCATGCGGTCGCCACCGAAAAAGATGACGTCGCCCTTGTCCAGACCGAGACCGACGAGCATGTCCGCAACGGCGAGCGCTGGATAGACATGCCCACCGGAGCCGGCAGCCGCCACGCCAATTTTCACGATGCGCTCTGCATCGAATCGCCTCGATCGGATGACCGTGAAATATTGAGGAGCACACCGATAGCGGCGAGATTCGCAATCATCGCGTTCCCACCGGCCGAGATGAACGGGAGAGGAACGCCGGTGATCGGGAGAACGGCTACAACGCCACCGATGTTCACAAGGGCTTGGATCGAGAGCCACGCAACGATCCCGATGGCGAGCAACCTCCCGTACATGTCCGGTGCTCGGTATGCGATCGAGACACCGACAACTCCGATCA
>JAZFUH010000075.1:0-8132 GCA_036447125.1 Acidimicrobiia bacterium
GGCGGCATGGTCTCCTACGCGTTCGGAGACATCGGTCAAGTTTCGATCGGGGCCTCAGGCGCGATCTTCGGACTTCTCGGTGCATGGATGTTCGTTGCGTGGAAGATGCGCGGAACGCCGGGTGGCCGAGCGATGTTCAACCAACTCGGCATCCTGCTTGCGATCAACCTGGCACTGCCCCTCTTCGTTCGAGGGATCGACTGGCGTGCTCACGTCGGTGGGCTCGTGGGCGGAGTTCTCATCGCTTGGCTGTGGTCGGTCCTTGCTGTAGGCAGGCCGAACGCTCGAAAGATCCGCACGATCATTGCTGGTGCGGTCGCGGTCGCGGCCGCGATCATTTCGATGATGATCTGATGCGCCTCGCTGTGCGGCAGGTACACTCCGCGCCGTGAGCGAGCACCCACTCGAAGACCCGATTCTCCTCGACCGCCCCGGTGAAGCCTGCGGGGTGTTCGGCATCTCCGGCGACGACATCGAAGCTGCCCGGCTCACGTACTTCGGGCTGTTCGCTCTTCAGCACCGCGGCCAGGAGAGTGCCGGCATTTCGGTGAGCGACGGTGAGAACATAACCGTCTACAAGGATCTCGGTCTCGTCGCTCAGGTGTTCAATGAGACTGTACTTGCCGGCCTACCGGGCACCCTCGCGATCGGACACACGCGGTACTCGACAACCGGAACGAACTCGTGGGAGAACTCACAACCTGTGTTCCGACATTTCGGCTGGAATGCCATCGCCCTTGCACACAACGGCAACCTGACAAACACGGCCGAGCTTGCCAAAGCAATGGGGCCACTGGCTGCAACGACTGACTCCGAGCTCATGACAGAGGCGATCGCCCACGAGATGTCAGAGGAAGGCACGTCTCTCCCTGACGCTTTGAGTCTGGCGCTCCCCTCGTTCGAGGGAGCCTTCACCCTCACCGCGATGGACACAACGACTCTTGTCGGTGTTCGCGATCCGCATGGATTTCGCCCGCTCTGCCTAGGTCGGCTCGACGACAGCTGGGTGATCGCGAGCGAAACCGCCGCACTGGACATTCTTGGAGCTGAATACGTGCGACAGGTATCTCCGGGCGAGATGGTCATCATCACCAATGGCAGTCTCACGAGTCGCTTCCCGTTCGATCCGGTCGAGTCGAGGCTGTGCATTTTCGAGTTCGTGTACTTCGCCAGACCTGATTCCACACTTCTCGGTCAGACGATCCACAAGACACGGCAGCGAATGGGTCGCAAGCTCGCCGTTCAGGCACCGATCGATGCCGATATCACGGTACCTGTACCCGAATCGGGGATCCCCGCGGCCCAGGGATTCTCAGAGGTGTCCGGGATCCCCTATGTCGATGGTCTGGTGAAGAATCGATATGTGGGACGGACCTTCATCCAGCCGGCCCAGGCGATGCGCGAGCGCGGCGTGCGGATGAAGCTCAACGCTATGCGGGGTGTGATAGAGGGCAAGCGAGTTGTGCTGGTCGATGATTCGATTGTCCGTGGGTCCACGACCAAACAGCTGGTAACGATGGTTCGAGAGGCTGGCGCACTAGAGGTCCATCTCCGTATCTCGTCACCGCCCTATCGGTGGCCGTGCTTCTATGGGATGGACACAGGTGATCGCTCAACGCTTCTGGCTGCAGGAAAATCTGTTGGCGAGATCGCCGATGAACTCGGAGCGGACTCGCTGGTCTATCTCGACCTTGACCACCTCATCGAGGCCACAGGAGGAGATGCCGATACCTTCTGCACAGCATGCCTTTCAGGGAACTACCCGACTGATGTGCCGGTAACAGACGGAAAGTTTCTACTCGAAAGATCGACATGACCAGCTATGAGACCGCAGGAGTGAACCTCAGCGCTGCAGATGAGCTCATCGACAGGATCGGTTGGAGGGTGACCTCCACTTGGACCGAGGACGTTGTGGGCGGATTCGGCGGATTCGCGGCCGGCATCCAGATCCCGGCAGGTTTCGAGCATCCGGTTCTGATGATGTCGACCGATGGAGTGGGCACCAAGGCAGACCTCGCCCGTCGCGCCGACAGGCTTGAAGGACTCGGATACGACCTCGTCGCAATGGTTGCTGACGATCTCGCCGCTGCGGGTGCACAGCCGATCGCGATGACTGACTACATCGCGGTGGGAAGACTCGATGTTGCTCGTATCGAGATCATCGTCGAATCGATCACAGATGCGTGCAACGAGGCCGACATCGCGCTTCTCGGCGGTGAGACGGCCGAACACCCCGGAGTGATGCCACCGGACCAGTTCGACATCGCAGCCACGGCACTCGGGGTCGTCGAGCTCGGAGAAGAGATCGATGCTTCACTCGTAACACCGGGCGATGTGATCGTCGGCGTGATGTCGCCCAATCTCAGGTCGAATGGTTTCAGCCTTGTCAGGGCCATCGTCGCGAAATCCCTTCCTCTCGACGGCACCTTTCCGGATACCGACAGACCGACTGCCGACGTGCTCCTGGAACCGAGCATCAACTACTCCCCGGCCGTGATGAACCTGATTGCACGCGTACGTCCGCACGGGTTGGCGCACATCACAGGAGGTGGCTTGCCGGGCAACGTGATCAGGGTTCTCCAGGAGGGGTCTCGAGCGGTGATCGAGCGGTCCCGCTGGGAGGTGCCCCACGTCTTTGAGGTCATCCAGCGACTCGGCGATCTACCTCTTGGAGACATGTTCCGAGTATTCAACATGGGTGTCGGATTCACGTGTGTTGTCGCCGAGGAGGACGCCGATGCAACGCTCATGGCCTTTGAGACCTCCGATCTCGAGGCATCGGTAATCGGCCGCATCGTCGAGGGCGACCGCGGCGTCGAGCTGCTGTAGGGTGGTCCTGTCGTCAGACAGCCGGCGCGGACCGTTTCTGGGCCATTGACCGGACACATTCCGTTCAGGAACCCTGGGTACGCGGCGATACTGGTGGCGGGTAACCTGCCTGTACGCCCGAGACACGAGGCAGGTGGAGATGGCAGAACCCGCATATCCCGTTGACTTCACGGTCCCCGTAGACGACGAGTACCGGAGTCGCGGACTCGCAACCCTTGGGTTGGTGCTGTTCGCGAAGGCGCTGCTGCTCATCCCCCACCTCTTCGCGCTCACCGCATACTTCATTGTGGTCCAGTTCGTTGCATGGATCGGGTACTGGTACATCCTCATCCAGGGTGGTAAGCCGTTCTGGGTCGAGAACTATGAGATCATCTTCCTCAAATGGTCTTCTCGCGTGTTCGCGTGGTTCACGAGTACAACCGACGTGTACCCGACGTTCGGGACCGACGAGAACCATCCGGCCAAGGTAACCGTCGTCGAGGCACCGGAACCGCAGAGCCGGTTGCTTGCCTTCCTCGGCATCATCCTTGTCCGTGCACTGCTCGCGTTGCCACACCTGTTCATCCTCCTGTGGCTCACGCTCGGAACGCTCGTCGCTGCATGGTTCGGGTACCTGATGATCCTCATCAACGGAACGCTGCCCCTCGGTCTCCACTACTACTTCGTCGGCTTCCACCGCTGGTGGGCCCGCACCTGGGCCTGGATCGCCGCCCTCACAGACGAGTACCCCCCCTTCACCCTCAAGAGCTGACCCGGTTCTCGACACTACCCTCGGCAAGTGGGGCTTACTTACGCTGGAACGAGGTGCGAGTCAGGATGAGACGGAGTGCTCCGTAGACCATCAGCGCCAGAATGCCGAGTGGAATCGCCACAGCCGCCGACACGATGATGAAAGCAACCGTTGCAAGGAGAACCTCGCCGGCCTGGTCGAACGCTTCCGCGATCGGTCCGGGGTTCGTTGGCTCCGGCTCGATGGGGGCCACGGGACCATCGGGTACCTCTGTGAGGCCAACGGTCAGCGTTGCGAAGTCCGTCCGACTGTCGAGATATCGCAGACGACCCTCGATCTGCTCGATGTTCAGCAGAACCTCCTGCATCCGGGTCTGGAGCGAGATCATGTCGTCGATCGAGGTCGCTTCATCCATGAGCCGCATGTAGAACTGCTCCTGCTCACGCCAGTAACTGAGACGTCCCTCGAGATCGACGTACTCCTCGGTGACATCCTGACTCGACAATGAAGCAGAAACGCGCTCGCCAAGACGCTCGACACGGCTGACGGCGTCATCGAAACGGTCTGAGGGGATGCGCATCGTGTACCAACCAACCGCGTATCTCTCGTCGTCATACTCCTCGATGTACGTCTCACCGGAGGAGATGTAGCCACCGAGATCCGCAGCGATCATCCGTATCTCCTCAGCCTTCGCTCCGAAAGAGTCGAGATCGATACGAAGGTCCAAGCGGCCATCCCTGATGATCCTCGCATCGAACCTCAGGGACGATGTCGTCTTGAATGCAACAGTTCCGTCCTCGGCCACACCCCTGGAGGCTGCAGCTTCTTCGGTCTCAGATTCGAAACGCGTCGCGGCCACAGTGGTAGTGAAAGACTCGCCGTTCTCATCGAGGACTGTGCTGATACGCCCAGCAGTGTCGCTTGCGCGATCGTACGCAGCCACGACGACCGATACCGCCATGACAGCAATGAGGATGCGCACGAATGTGCGTCTTCGAGATGTCGCCGATCGTGCCATGTCTCTCTCCATCCACTCGGGCCGGTTCCTGCACCGGCTACGGCTAGGACGGAGGAAGTGAGCGATCTGGTTCCCGCACACAGATATCGGTTCCTGGATCTCGGATGCTCGATGGCCGTCTACTGTCTTCCTCCTACTGTCTACGGAGATCTCATGACCCGCACCGATATCCCCACGTCCGATGTTCTCTCCGTCGAGTTCGATGGGCATATCGCCACCGTCTGGCTGGATAGGCCGAAGAAGCGAAATGCGTTTGCACAGAACTTCTGGGCCGATCTCCCTGCTGTCATGCAATCTCTCGGAACCGACAAGGAGACACGGGTCGTTGTCATCGCTGCGAAGGGCAAGTCCTTCACCGTCGGGATCGACCTCAAGGCCTTCGGCCCGATCTTCATGAACGGCGGAGTCGATCCACAGGCCGATCCTCAACCGACGTCAGAGGTTGGGAAGCGACAGGCCCTGTATCAGAGCATCAAGGACATGCAGAGAACGTTCAGCTCGATTGCCCGAAGCCCGAAACCTGTCATCGCTGCGATTCACGGTCACTGCATCGGCGCAGGTATCGACCTCATCACCGCTTGCGATATCCGGTACGCGTCCGAGGACTCGACATTCTCGATTCGGGAAACGAAGATCGCCATGGTCGCCGACGTCGGCACCCTCCAGCGCCTACCCAAGATCATCGATCCGGGTAGGGTCGCCGAGCTCATCTACACCGGCAAGGACTTCGGGGCGCAAGAGGCGCACGAGATGGGACTTGTCTCTCGGGTCCTGCCCGATGGCGAGGCAACCCGCAAAGCCGCACACGAACTTGCCGGCGAGATCGCAGCGAACTCGCCACTGGCCGTTCAGGGCGCAAAGGCTGTGCTCTCCGCGGGCGAGGGCCGAAGCGTCGAAGAGAACCTCGACTACATCGCCCTGTGGAACGCAGCCTTCATCCAGTCCAACGACTTCGTAGAAGCAACGATGGCGTTCCTGGAGAAGCGGTCCGCTGAGTTCAAGGGCGAATAGCTCTCGGCCACCCGCCGCAAGCTATTCTTGTGGGCATGTTGAGGAGCCCGCTGTGTTCGCGTCGCCATCTGTTCGCTTCCCCATAGCGAATTCGCTTCTTCGCGTCCCGGCCATCCTCAACATCGATAGGAGCATCGCATGACCGACCTCCAGAAGAGATTCAACGACATCATCGCCCCTGTGATCAAGTTCGATTACGAAACCGAGATCATCGACGGCAAGGGCAGCTGGGTGACAGCTGCAGACGGAAAGCAGTATCTCGACTTCGCCTGTGGCATTGCAACAACCAACATGGGCCACAGACCCGATGCCGTTGTCGCTGCCGCCCAAGCACAACTCAACAAGCTCTGGCATGCGGGCGGAGCGTTTATGTACAAGCCGATCGTCGACGCAGCAGAGAAGATTGTCGACATCGCACCCGATGGCATCGACAAGGTCCTGTTCATGAACTCGGGTGCCGAAGCCGTCGAGGCATCCGTCAAGCTCGCTCGCAAGGTGTCCGCACGACAGGGCATCATCACCTTCCGGGGTGGGTTCCACGGACGCACGATGGGCTCGGTCACCTATACGACATCCAAGGCGAAGTATCGACAGGGCTATCACCCTCTCCTGCCGTCCACGTTCGTGACACCCTTCCCGCACCCGTTCGGGTGGGGTATGACCCAAGAAGATGCGAACGCATATGCTCTGCGCGAACTCGAATTCAAATTCAGGTACGAGGTCACACCCGGTGAGATCGCCGCGTTCCTCGTCGAGCCGATGCAGGGTGAGGGTGGCTATTACCCGGCGAGCCACGAATTCATCCACGCGCTGAGGGCGATCGCGGACGAACACGGGATTCTGATCATCGCCGACGAGGTGCAGACCGGTTTCGGTCGCACAGGTGATTGGTTCACGAGCCAGGTATACGACGTACGTCCAGACATCCTCGTGATGGGAAAAGCGATCGCAAACGGGTTGCCGCTCTCGGCCGTCGGAGCTTCAGCTGAATTGTTCGATGCCTGGCCCCCGGGATCGCACGGTACGACGTTCGGAGGAAACCCGGTTTCATGCGCAGCATCCGCAGCCAACGTGGACGCCCTTCGGGAGGTCGTTCCGGGGGTGAATCGTCTCTCCGGGTATGCCTTCTCGCGCTGGAACGAGCTAAAGGAACGACACCGAACGATTGGAGATGTCCGCGGCCTTGGACTCATGATCGGCATCGAGCTTGTCACACAGGACAACGAGCCAGACACTGAAGCCTTCGCCTCGATAGGAAAGCACGCCCACGAGGCCGGCATGTTCATCCTCAACTGCGGTCCCGCTGGAAACGTCATCCGGTTCATCCCGCCCCTCAACGTGTCCCAGGATGACCTGGACAGGGGAATCGACATCCTCTCGGATGCGATCAAGACATACGAGGAGTAGAACCGCAGAAAAGGGCCACTTCGGAATTGAGCGGGGTCGGTGAGAACCCGGAGGGGTGACAGGCTGGTAGTTGGTATTACGTAGGACGAATGACGTAGTACGACGCCGGATCAGAAAGCCAACTCTGGCCGCCATGATCACTTGGGCCTCAAGGGCACACCCAGAGTCCCGGGCGATGCGAAGAAACCGTGCAAGATCACCGCTCTCCCCCCGCCTGTACATCATCCAACCAACTCAAGACCTCCGAGTCGTACTACGTCATACGTACGACGTACTACGTTCCGAGGCTCGGCCGATCCCTCCGCCACACCCCGCCCAAATCCGAAGAGCACAGAGAAGGCCCCGGTATCGCCGGGGCCTCTCGTCTTGATCCAGCGGTTTCGACCGCGAGTCCCTACTCCTCGGTCGTGAGAACGCCTCGGAGCCTCGGATACCGCACAGGGCGGTGGTTGTGGCAGAACTCCGCACGGTTGTACTTCGAGAGCTGCGTGATGCAGTCAGCAATGGCGCAGGTACGCTCTTCGTCATACGTCTTTGGGCGGCGTGACCTGCCCTTCGGACGGGATGCCTTGAGGATGTCAGACATGGTTTTGTGTGCCTTTCTTCGGTCCGTTGATGTGGTACAGGGTGGTGCGATTCGCACGCGACACCTGCACCGAGAGATCTCGGAGTGCGCAGTCTAATTACCACTACCCCGAAGGTGCAAAACCAGATCGTGTCTCACGAAGAACAGTTTCTTCCGAATCACTGCTTCGGATGCCCGGCGCGGCGAGTGCAACAGCGGCAATCGCAACTGCCAGAACGGAGAACCAATCACCGAATCGAACCCACAGGGTCGGGGTATCCACATTGAACTGCACGGAACCGTACAGGACTGTGTCCTCAAGTTGCTCAGTTTCTGCACCGACCTGGCCCGAGCCGGTAATGAAGGTCGACTTTCCCGTGATCGCCGCAAGGGCTGTGTCCAGCCCCACACCGGCCGCGTTGACCCGCACAAGACCGATCAACTGAGCCGAGGCGGCAGATACACCGAAGCTGCTTTCGTTTGTTGCCACAACCATCACCTGTGCCCCCGCCCTTGCGATCGAACGCATCGAGCGGGCAAAAGCTCCCTCAAACGAGATCACGGACCCGACG
>JAZFUH010000076.1:0-2526 GCA_036447125.1 Acidimicrobiia bacterium
CCTGCGGCGAGGGCTCCCACAAGAACCGCTCCAGCTCCGACCCAGCCGTTGAGCGCTGTATCGAGACCAAGGGCAGCGTCTATCGAAACGGCACCGGGGCCACCGATGGCCAACGCCGCAGCCACCGCTGCGAGTGTCATGACATACTCCCACCCTTCGTCCGGTCGAGCCGTGACCCAGAATCCGACAGATCGGTGGACAGAGACGAAGGCAACGATCATCACTCCGATGACACCGGCAGACGCTGCCGTGGTCAGGAACCCTGTGATCAGCAGAACTCCAACACCGATCTCCGTAGCGGTTGAAGCGAGCCACTGCAGACCTGGAGCTTTGAAGCCGATCGATCCGAACCAGTTGGTCGTCTTTGCCCTTCCTCGGGCGTGCTTGACACCGTGGGCGAGCATGATGCCCCCAAGCACAACCCGCAATATGAGCGATGCGATGTCGTACGGTTCCATCGAGTTCCTTCCTAGCACTAGCTGTCGTGAACAACGGGGAGAGATCACTCGCCATTCCCGAACGAGCCTCAGGAACAGGAGAGAAGGCGTATAATATCTTGAGGGCAGCGGAGGTACGCAATGGAACCGTTCAGCCGTGAGATTCAGGAACATCAATTCTCATCGGCAATGCGGGGGTATGGTCGCGTTGAGGTAGACGCGTTCCTCACCAAGTGCGCAGGCCACATGGGTGCCCTCGAAGAGCGGCTTCGCATCACAGAAGTTCGCGCCGCAAGGAGCGAAGAGGAACTTGCCGGCCTGAGAGCAGAAATCGACGTGCTGCTCCAGGACGCGATGGAAGCCCGACGCACAATCATCGAGGAAGCCAAAGCCGAAGCAATGGCGATCGTTCATCAGTCAGCATCGATGGACGGTTCAGACGAACTTCCCCGTGCCACCGCCTCAGCGTCGGCGATCGTATCGGAAGCCGAGACCGCCGCTTCTCTGCGGCTCATGGAGGTCGAGAGGTTACGAGAGGCTGCTGAGGATGACGCCACAGCGATCGTGCGTAGGGCCGAGGAGACCGCCGCCCTGACACAAGCAGAGGCCAGACCGGCTGCTGGAGAAGGCACGTATGGACGCAAATTCGATGCGCGAGGAGACGGAGTCGACCCGAGCCTCGATGGAAGCACAGCTCGCCGAGATCCGGCGCATCCTCGAAACAGCACGCGCCGGAACCATCGACCTCGACGATCTCACCAAGGTGGCAGTCTCCAGCGGCCCGGATCCCGAGGTGGTTGTCGACCTGCGAGATGAGACAACTACGACTGCGCCCCGCCATACGGCGGGCGAGCGGTCAACTCAAGCCTGAGATGACAAACCGGTAGATGTCTTCGGCGACCTCGCGGCGGGTCAACCGACCCTCTTCGTCGTACCACCGATCAAGTGCGTTGAGAATCGACAGAACGTAGATCGCGCCAAGTCTCGGGTTGCAGTCCGGTCGAAAGACTCCCTGGGTGATGCCATCGGCGATCGTTGATCGAAAGGCCTCCTCATAGCGATCTCTGTTCTCATTGACACGGCGACGCGCCTTGTCGCCAAGAAAGTCAACCTCCGTCAGGTAGGTCCGAGCCTCGGGACGATGATCGAGGAGAACACCGATATGGCCTGAGACAAGACCACGCATCCGTTCCTGAGGGGCTTCATCCATCTCAAGGGCATCAGCCGCTGCTTGCTCGAAGAATGCTGCTCCGCGCTCGACCACGGCAACAAGAAGCTCCTGTTTTCCACCGACGTGGCTGTACAACGACGATCCGAGGATGCCAAGGTCATCCCCGAGGTCGCGCATCGATGTGCCGTGGTAGCCGTGGGTCGCGAACCTTCTCCCAGCCCCCGCAACGATGTCGTTTCTGTTGAGTCTGGTCATACGTCGTATGTCAACTCGACGGTATCGCTCACCGGATGCGACTGACATGTCAGGATCTGGCCCGCCTTCACCTCAGAAGCTTCGAGGGACCAGTTCCTATCCATACGAACCTCACCCGCTGTCACCCTGGCGCGACACGAGGCACACGCTCCGCTTCGACAGGAGAACGGGGCCTCAGGACGAACGGCGAGCACGTGATCGAGGATCGGAGCACCGTCCGGGTCGACAACCAGGTTCGATGTTCGTCCATCGATCGTGACCTTGATCGTCGAACCAATCTCGTCATCGACGGCGACGCGAGGAGGTGCGTCACCTCCTGCGTAGAAGGACTCGTCGTTGACGTTCTCCGGGGGGACGCCGCCGCGATCCAGCACAGATCGCGCAGCTTGCACCATGCCGGCCGGACCACACAGATACCAATCGGTCGCCGAGGCCGCGTCGACGACCGTGGTGAGCAGCTGGACGAGCTTGTCCTCGTCGAGTCTGCCCTCGAACATCGGTATGGCGTTGGATTCACGACTTAGGATGTTGAAGAGCACGAACCGTCCGGTGTGGCGATTCTTGAGCCTGTCGAGGTCGTCAAGGAACATGACCGAGCGCCCATCCTTGTTGCCATACACGAGGGTGAACCGGCTTTCGGGTTCGTCGGCGAGAACGGATTCG
>JAZFUH010000077.1:0-4110 GCA_036447125.1 Acidimicrobiia bacterium
CCAAGTCCCGGCCTCGCGCATGTCGTACTCGGATTTGAACATGAGGGCACCTGTTGGACACACGCCGATGCAGTTGCCGCAGTACACACATGCGGAATCCGGCAGGACGACATCGAATTCTGTCGAGATCGTGGCCGAGAGTCCTCTACCTGCAACATCGATCGCGAAGGTGTTCTGGGCGTCGGGTCCACACGCCGCGACGCATCGATAGCACATGATGCATTTGTCGTAGTCCCTGATGTAGAGGTCGTCCTGGACCTTGACCTCGCGGTGCGACTCGTACTGCCCGAACCGATCCGGACGCACGTCGTACTCTGCCATCCAGTGTCTGGTGTCCTCATCCATGAGGGAGAGGTCCACTGTCGATGCATACATCTCATAGAGCGTCCGTCTGGTGTTCGCAATGCGCTCTGACTCGGTTGTGATCTCCATACCGCCATCGACAGTCCGGGAACAGGAGGGCACGAGTGTGCGTGATCCGGTTACCTCAACAACGCAGAGCCTGCACGAGTTGAACGGACTGAGGGTCTCGAGGAAACACATCGTTGGTATGTCTATGTTCTTGTCGCGGCAGACGTCGAGGATGGTGGCGTCTCGGTGGGCGAGGACAGTCTCTCCATTCAACGTCACCTCCACGATCCTTGGATCCGGAAGCCTCGACTCGATCACATCTCACCACCGATCAACCCGACCCGGATCGCAGACTCGATCGCATTCGCCGCGGTATGGCCGAGACCACAGATCGAGGCGTCTCGCATCACTGAGCCGATATTGTCGAGATCGTGGCGGTCCGCATGGGTATCGGTTCCCTCGCGGATGCGTGCCACAATATCGAGCTGGCGGGCGGTCCCGACCCTGCATGGAACACACAGGCCGCACGACTCATGGGCGAAGAATTCCGCGATGCGGTGGGTGATCGCCATTATGTCCACGTCGGTGTTGAACACCATGATCGCCCCCGAGCCAAGCGAGATACCCGCATCGCGCCCGTCTTCGAAGGTCAGAGGAACATCGAGTTCTGCCTCCGTGAGGAATGAGCCGGCCGCACCACCGCTGAGCACTGCCTGGGTTTCGCCTTGCGCGCCACCTGCGAGACTGATGAGCTCCCTTGTCGTGATGCCGAACTCGATCTGATACACACCGGGGCTGGCGACATTGCCGCTCACACAGAACAGCTTGAGGCCCGTCGATTCGTCGGTTCCGAGCTGCGCGAACGCCTCACCCCCTTCCCTGATGATGCCGGGAATGGCCACGAGAGTTTCGACATTGTTGATCAGGGTCGGCGAGCCGAAGAGACCAGCCCGGGTGGGGAAGGGCGGCTTCTGGCGTGGCTGTCCTCGGAATCCCTCGATCGAGTTGAAGAGCGCTGTCTCCTCTCCACATATGTACGCACCTGCACCTCTGCGGATCTCGATGGCGATGCCAGGGTCTGAGCCCGCCGCCTCCAGCGCAGAAGAGAGCAGAAGCTCAGCTTCGCGGTACTCGCCCCGGATGTAGATGTATGCCTTGGTCGCTCCGACCGCGTATGCGGCGATGGCGATTCCCTCGATGAGAGCAAAGGGGTTCTGCTCGATCAGCCAGCGGTCCTTGAACGTTCCCGGCTCGGATTCGTCGGCGTTGCAGACAACGTACTTCGTGTCTCCGGTCGCATCGGCAACACCGTTCCATTTGATTCCGGCGGGGAATGCCGCCCCACCCCGCCCCCGGATTCCGGACTTGACCACCTCTTCGCGTACCGCCACAGGCCCAATGGCACGCGCCTTTGTCAGGGCACTGAATGAAGGCGCGAAGACAGGCGTTGTGTCTGTCGTGGTCGGCTCGCCGTCGAGCATGGAGGCGATCTCGGCAGCGGTTACAGGCGCAATCGTGAGTGCCTGCTCTCCGGCGCGTTGGATGAATGCAGCCGATCCCTTCTCGCAGTGCCCGAGACAGGGCGACCGCACCCACATGCCTCCTCCATTTGGAGTACCCCCTGGACCTATCTCGGTCTCGAGATCCGAAATGAGGTCATCTCCCCCCGCCGCTCTACAGACGATGTCGTCACATACGCGGGCGATCCTGGGTGGCATGGGCTCTGTCTCGATGAGGTCGTAGAACGTGGCCACTCCGTACGCCTCTGCGGGCGAGACGGGGATGCGTTGGGAGATGTAGTTGAGAGCCCCGTGACTCACCCAACCGATGGAGTCCTGTACGGAGTGAAGGGCGGGAAGCAGGAGATGGCGTCTCTCGGTTGCTCGGTGGAACCCTCCATGGCTCACGTGATCGTCGGCCGCGGTTCGTTCCTCTGCACCCGACCAGATCGAATCGGGTGCACCCAGCAGCGAGTCAACAGCCATTCGCTCTTCATCGGTGGGTGTATCTGTGGTGGTTCGATAGTCGATTGGCTACTCCTGGCTCTCCGTGAGATCGGTTTCAAGCCAGGTCTCCTCATGGCTTGCGAGGCTTGCTTCGAGCTCTCGGCCAGGACGATCTATGCGGTCTGATCGATCGAGCGTCTCGATGCGAACCGCAGTCGCCTTGAACTCTGCGGTGCCCGACTTCGGGTCCCATGCGTCGATGGTGAGTTGGTTCACGTCGACTTCGTCTGGTGCGTGGAATGCCATGAACACAAGACCCTTCCGTAGACCGGGGACGAATCGGACGGAGACATCGATCGAGCCACGTCTGGACACCACCCTGACAACTTCGCCCTCCGCTACACCAAGATCCGCACCTTGTTCCATCGTCATGTCGAGCACGGCATCTTCCCTGATCGGTGACCGATAACCGCTCGACTGGACTCCGGTGTTGTACGAGTCGAGTCTGCGACCTGTCGTCAGCCTGATCGGGAAATCGTCATCGAGGGGATCGACCGGAGGTACCCACTCGACGACAGAGAAAGCTGCGGGTTCGCGGGGCAGCGTCTCTTCCCAGAGCCATCCGTGGAGGAAGGGAGTTCCCGGATGATCCTCGTCAGGACAGGGCCACTGGAGTCCACCGACGGTCTCGAGCCGTTCGTACGACATTCCCGCATGCATCGGCGACAGGCTTCGCAGCTCATCCCATATCGTCCGGGCATCTTGGTAATGCCAGTCATGACCCAGCTTGTTTGCAAGCATCGTGATGATCTCGATGTCGTCCTTTGCGTCGCCTGGCGGGTCGAGTGCCTTGCGAACGCGTTGCACGCGGCGTTCGGATGAGGTGACAGTGCCCTCGGTCTCAGCCCACCCTGCGGCGGCTGGGAACACGACGTCAGCCATCTGAGCGGTGAGTGTGAGGAAGATGTCCTGGACCACGAGATGGTCGAGGCCCTCGAGCAGCTTGCGAGCGCGACTGACATCCGCTTCGGACTGTGCCGGGTTCTCCCCGATCACATAGAGTGCCGTGAGACCGCCGTCCTCCATGGCGTCGATCATCTCAGAGACGTGCCAGCCGGGCTCGGCAGGGACACTTGCCCCCCACGTCTTCTCGAACTTCGCCCTGGCATCTGGGTCGGTGACGTCCTGGAATCCGGGGAACTTGTTCGGCAGGGCCCCCATGTCCCCACCGCCCTGCACATTGTTCTGGCCGCGCACCGGTACGAGTCCTGAACCCCACCGGCCGACGTGACCCGTGAGAAGCGCGAGATTGATGAGGGAGAGCACGTTGTCCGTGGCGTTGGCGTGCTCGGTGATCCCGAGTGTCCAGCACAACTGCGCAGTGCGTGCCTTTGCATAGTCATGAGCCAAGGCGCGGATCGCATCCCCGGGAACACCCGTGATCTCTTCGCCACGCTCGAGGGTCCAGGGCTCAACCGACTCTGCATACTCTTCGAAACCGAAGGTCGAGTGCTCGATGAACTTGGCGTTCACCAGGCCGGCCGTGATGATCTCACGGGCGACCGTGTTGGAGAGGGCGATATCCGAACCGACGTCTATGCCGAGCCAAATGTCTGCCCACTCGGCGGATTCTGAACGCCTGGGGTCGACGGTGTACATCTTGGCACCGTTTCGGACGCCCTTGGCGAGGTGATGGAAGAAGATCGGGTGGGTATTGCGCGCATTCGAGCCCCACAGGATGATCAGGTCCGTGGTCTCGATCTCCTTGTAGGAGGAGGTTCCTCCTCCGGCTCCGAATACTGCCGCCAGACCG
>JAZFUH010000078.1:0-2333 GCA_036447125.1 Acidimicrobiia bacterium
GCATGTTCACAACAGGTGTTACCGGTGCGGTCAGCCCACCCACTGAATCCTTCTACACAGCGGACCCCATCCGGGGTGAGGTTGCTGAGGTGCTTGGCGACCTGCGGTTGGCATACGACAGGTACAGGCTCGAGCCGACCACAGCCGTTGCCGACACGCTCGATCACGTGTCGATTCAGTTGGAAGTCATGTCTGCACTCTGCGCCAGGGAGGCAGACGCTCTGGTGGACGGCAACGGTCGGCGTCTGGACTTGACGCTCGCCAACCAGCTCGAGTTCATTGAAACCCATCTCGGTGTCTGGCTACCGGAGTTCGTCGCCTGTATCGGGAGCGTTGAAACCGCACCGTTCTACGCAACGCTCGGGCCAGCGGTCGCATCTTTCGTTCATCATGACTCAGGTGTCATTCGATCTCTGTGTCGAGAGGCGGCACAACCGGAGCCAGCCCGATGACAGTCGTCGTCTGTGAGGATCACGGGACATCTCTCCCCCACATGGACCGTCTGGCGACCGAAGTCAGGGCTATGGCCGGGCTCTGCAAAGACCCATCGGTCATGTCCGACGCGGACGTCACCGATCTCGAGGCCCTGATCCTTCACGAAGGTGAATACGATCTCGGCTTCGTGCAGGGCACCATCCGCAGACTGGGTGTCGATCCGCTTGGGGTCCCGATCGTGACGCTCACCGACACAGCAACCGCCGAACAGTTGACCGTGCTTGCCGCCGGTGCCGTACAGCGGCACCGTGCGTTTCACGGCACTCGACCCGAGCACGCAAAGATGCAATGGCCATCGCTCATGTCCCATCGTCCCGTGTCCGCCCTTGGCGTTCCGCGGTACATCGGTGCGCCCTCGATCGATCCCGCACTGTGCACCACGGAACACGGTTGCAGACTATGTGTCGAAGCCTGCCCCGTCTCGGCCCTCCAGTCCGTATCCGTGAACATCACGTACAACGTCGACATCTGCCTCGCCTGCGGTATCTGTGTCACGACATGTCCCACGGGAGCCACGGTCAACCCGACAGCGACCGAGCTTCAGATCGCCACACAGATCCAAGCGATGATCTCAGCAGCAGAAGGCCCGGTCGGGATCGAATTCCGCTGTCGCGACGCCGAGCCCGCAGCCCTGGAGGACGGCTGGTATCCGCTCGAGGTGCCGTGCACAGGCATGCTCACCATCGGATGGCTCCTTGCACCGCTGTTGCTCGGGGCCGGTGCCGTCGCCGCTCCGTCGTGTGGCACCACCGGATGCTCGATCGGGAACGACGATCTCGTGGCCGTGCAGCTGGCCGACGCGGCATCGATACTCGCCAGGTTCGGAGTATCGGAGACGCGCTTGGTGAGCAAGGGCGTGGGTGCCGTACCAGGACCGCTCACGGACATTGATGTGCCATCGCTCGCGAGCTTCAACGACACAACCGTTTACCTCGCGCTCGGGGCGACCGCCGGGATCGCGGACGCCGTGTTCACATCGACAACGGGGGCCGTCGGCGTCGTGACGATCAACGAACTGGTGTGCACAGCCTGCGAGCAATGTGCTGCGGTCTGTCCATCCCACGCCCTGGCTGCACACCAACACGATGAGACGGTGAAGATCTCATTCGATCCGGTCCTCTGTGTCGGGTGCGGGATGTGTCTCTCGACCTGCCCCGAACGTGGGCGCGGCGCAATCACCCTGAAACGGAATTTCGACCTCGAAGAGCTGAAGCTCGGCCCCAGGTTGGTTCTCACAGGCTCGACTTCGGTGTGCGAGCGGTGTGGCGACCCGATTGCCCCAAGTGCAATGCTTGACCGCATCGATTCGATGCTGGGACCCGAGCACGCTGGGATCCTTGACCTCATCTCACGGCGCTGCCCCAACTGTCGCTGATAGGCGACAGACGACACTGAACAGTCACCACGTATTCAGATGGTGAAGTCTCTACTGCTGCGCTATCTGGCGAAGCAACATGTCCAGAATCGCGCCGTGGCGGAGGTGGTCGCCTTCGATGGGCGTATCGGCCGTGGCTAATGCCGCACATAGCGGCTCGTGTGGGTGCCATGCCCTGCCGGATATGGGCGGCTTCCAAGGAAAAGGATCATGCGGCTTGTGAGCCGATGCGTCGGCCAAAATAATGCGCGAATCCTATTGCCGAGCTATGAGCTGATGATTACACTGACACAGGGAAGGCAGCCAGTTTCTCGGTCGTATCAGCGCGAGGTTCTTCACTGATTTTCGCGCATGACAGAGCGAAGGAGGAGGACTATGAGAGGTGGCAACAACATCATCGCATGGATGATCTTCATGCTGATCGTGGCCGCCGCTGTGGTGGTTGGAATTGCAACGGGATCGG
>JAZFUH010000079.1:0-7233 GCA_036447125.1 Acidimicrobiia bacterium
CTGTCAGCGTGACGGTTGCCCGTCAACTGGTTGCCCGTCAACTCGGGTTGTCTGGATGATCCCGAACGCTGCTTCGAATGGGTCGCTCACGACCGCCGAGATCCCGATTCCATTCTCTTCAGGCGCCCGCTGGACGGTTCCGCTGAGCTCAACGGCGGTGCCGGCAGCCTTGGCGCAGTCCTCAACGATGAACCACACCAACCAGTGTGCGAGAATCTCATCCGGCACGAAGCCAGACATGTCGTATGCGCCGCCGTTTGAGTGATCTCCGATCTTGAGAACCGTGTAGGGGAAGCCATCGAAGTCCATTGCCTCAGCATTCCAACCGAGTAGCTCCGTGTAGAAGGCCACCGCCGCGTCGACGTCGCGGGATGCGATCTCGTTCCATGACATCGTGTTTGGTTCATTGAACACTTCGGCACCATCGTGGGTACCTGATTGCCAGAACCCGATCGTGGCTCCGACGGGGTCGACGATGAAGAACATCCGACCGGCATCCATGATGTCCATGGGCTCCATGATCGGTGTGGCTCCGAGCTCGATCGCCTTTGCGAAGGCTTCATCGACGTCTTCAACGATCACATAGGATGACCAGGACGGCGGCTGTCCTGCCTCGACCTGCTCGGGGCTCAGAGCCCCCATTCCTGCAACGAGTTTGCCGTCCCTGACGAACATCGTGTATGGAAACGACTCGGATTCCCCCGGCTGTGCCTCCCAGCCGAACAAACCCTCATAGAACGTCTCCCCCGCGGCCATGTCTGGTACTGCAACGTCGGCCCAGCCGATCGTTCCGTGGGCAAGTCCCATTCGTCCCTCTTCCCACTGTCGGGGTCTGCGAGCTCTCGCGTTCCAACTTTATGCTCCCAGAAGAACACGAAACACGGTTATCAGGCGCTTGGATTCGTAGTACGTATTTCGTAATACGTACTACGTTCTACTTTCCTGCACCTCCCGGATTCCGGGTTGGTCGTGGTGCCTACCTCGTCATTCCTACTACGTTGTCTCCATGCGCGCGATGTCCCGCTTGCTCATTCTCGTTGCCGCCTTGTCGACGGCAGCCGCGATACTCGCGGTTCCTGCTGCGGGGTCTTCCGACTCGGGTTCGTCCGTGACAGCCCAGGCGCCATGTGTTTCGAGTCTGACATCGCCCACAGGTGCTCGCGCATTTCTCACACCGGGCGCGCCTCTTGACGAGGATCCTGCGTTCAACTACGACGATCCCGATGCCCGGGGCAACCCCCTGGAACTCATTCGGTTCCCTGACGAGGCAGGCTTGTGGGATGCGGCGGGCGTCATGTCCGCAGAGTCCTTGGCCACGGGTGTGGATCTCTCTGTCCCTGCCGTGAGGGCCTTTGCCTTCACCGGGCCCGAACGGTGGGACGCGGAGATCTCGGACTCGATCGTTCGACTCTATTGCGGTTTGTTCGACCGCCGCCCGGATGCGTTCGAACTCGAATACTGGGTGGGTCGGTACCGCAACGGGCTTCCGCTGGTAACGATCGCTGAGGCCTTCACACATTCCCAGGAGTACGTCGCTCGATACGGTGTCGCATCCGATTCCAGCGTCGTGCACCTGCTGTTCCGCGACGTTCTCGGCAGAGAACCGAACGTGGAAACCACGTCGATGCTCACATCGGCGCTACAGAGCGGAGACGAACACCGCGGGCAGGTCGTCGTGAGGTTCACCGAATCTGCAGAGTATGTTCGGCGCACGGGGACAGTTTCGCCCGTCAAGCCGATTCTTCCTTATCCCGATGTCGGCTCGGGGCGACGGATCATCTACACGAATGGTGGTCAGCGTGTCTGGCTGATCAACGGCACCGGAGAGCTCTACAAGACCCATCAGGTCACTGGGCGCAGGGGTATCCCGTCGGTCGGGCGCTATCGCATCTACAGCATGTCGCGTTATGCCTGGGCGCCATACGACGGCATCACGATGGAGTACATGGTGCGATTCGCCAGGGGTGAATGGCCATACGGGTTCCACTCGATTCCGATCTGGCCGGACAAGAGGCCGCTCCAGGTGCCTGCGAAGCTGGGAACCCATGGGTCCGGCGGCTGTGTGCGCCAGCTGTGGGACGACGCCGAAGCCGTGTTCGGGTGGTCCACCCTCGGCACGAGGGTGATAGTCACGCCATAGCGGACTTGCTCGGCGTGATGGCTCATACAATCACTCGAATGCGAGCAAGAGCTCACAGCGCACACGTCATTCCGCACCGAGCACCCCTCATTCTGGAAGTTGGGGACAAGATCAAGGTCGCGGAACGCAGTTCACGATGGCCGGCCTTCGTGTTCGTGGCCACCGCCGAAGGTGAGGGATGGGTCCCATCGCGCCACCTGTCGATACATGATGGCGTGGGTGTGGCGGTCGTGGCTTATGACACGACTGAGCTGCCGGTGGTTCTGGGCGACGTCCTCACCGTCGTTGAACGCGACGATAGAAGCGAATGGTGGTGGTGCCGATCTGGTTCTGGCGCACTTGGCTGGGTACCTGTCGAGATTCTTACACCTCTGTAGCAGGAGCGTTCCTTCCCCGAACAGCTTCACTCACAACGACTTCCATCTGCAGGGGCTGCGGCGTTGATGTACAGTCGCTGCATTCGAGACCGATTGAGCGAGGGGATTTGGATGGAAAGTACAGACGTACGGGCAATCAGCCATTTGCGGGTCCCTGACGAGGAGGAGTGGACACCTGAGATCCGAGAGCTTGCCGAGTGGTACCAGTCCAAGCTCGGCTTTGTTCCCAACATCATTCGCGGCTTTGCGCTCATCCCCGATCACTTTGTGGGATGGTGGAGCTACTTCGATGATCTGATGCGTGGTTCCGGTTCGGGTCTGTCCAAAGCCCATCGCGAGATGATCGCGGTTGTCGTTTCAACCGAGAACCGTTGCCATTATTGAATGCTTGCCCACGGGGCCGCGTGCCGGCTCAGAACCAGAGACCCTGTTCTCACAGACGAACTTCTGACCAACCACCGCCGTGCCGATCTGCCTGCTCCCGAACGTACCATGTTGGATTTCGCGGTCACGATTGCCAGTGCGGCTCACGAAATGACGGGTGCAGACATCGAAAGGATGCGTGACGCGGGGTGGGGCGACGAGGAGATCCTGCACGTCATAGAGATAGCGTCGATGTTCAGCTTTACGGGGCGCCTCGCGAACGCTATGGGTCTCCTCGCCAACCCTGAGTACGCCCTCCTTGGCCGTCGCCAGCAACAGGATTGAGGCACAGCGCCGACTTCCTGTCGCATTCACGGCCTCAAGGCGTCAGTCGTGGTGGCCCTTGGGTGTGACGACCCAGGTTGCGATCGCCGTGATGAGCAGCGCCACACCGAACATGGCGTAGGCGAGAATCAAGAAATCGTCGCCTGCGGGCACCGTTGATACGTGTTGGGTTGCTTCGGCAGCGAGGAAGATCGGGTTCATGATCTCAGTCTACAGTCCGCCGTTGTCAGTCTTCAGTCATAGAAGATAATGAACTGCGAACCCATCTACAGAGTTCGTAACGCATCGGTCGGACTCACCCTGGCAGCCCGCATTGCGGGGTAGAGACCGGCAACCACTCCGATTGCGACCGCAGCGACCATGCCCCCGACGATGGCGATCGTGGGGATGAGGATTCCCCAGCCCCTCGACCATGCGTACAAGGCGGTGACGGCTGCACCAAGGGCAACACCACCGATCCCACCGACCGTCGCAAGCAGAAGCGACTCACCCAGGAACTGAATGGCGATGTGTCTCCTTGTCGCACCAAGTGCTCGTCTCAGACCGATCTCGCCGCGCCGCTCGAGAACCGAGATCACCATGACATTTGCGATTCCCACACCGCCGACGAGCAGAGCAACGGCGCCGAGACCAAGAAGCAGGTTCGTGAATGCCTGGTCAGCCGCCTCTCTCGCCTCGAGAGCGTCAGATGGTCTGGTGACCTCGACTTCATCAGGGTTCTCCGGATTCACGGTTGCGGGTAGCACGGAGCGAACAACGTCGATGTCCTCCGGCTCGGTCCGTGCATATATGGTGCTTGGCACACCGTCGTGGTCGAGATACGTCTCTGCCGCCGGGTAACTCACAAGAGCGGCGCGATCGAGGTCGGGTGATAGGTCAAGCGTCTCCATGATGCCAACGACGGAGAACCATTCCTCACCGAGCCAGATGATCGCACCGGCGGCGCCGTCGGTCACCCCGAGACGATCGGCAGCAACCGATCCGAGCACGACAACGGGGAGATCGCTCGCTGCCACGTCGAGAAAGACTCCGGACTGCATCCGGCCCTGAAGGGTGGCGAGGAGGCTCGTATCCACGGCCTTGACGGTGATGCCACCGGTCTGGCCCTCAGGCACGAGATCTGTTCGGTACACGCTTGCCGATGTCTGGCTGATCGACGCAACTTGTTCCACGGGACCGATCCGCGAGACCATCGACGTCGATTCCTTCGGCAGCTCCCCCGACCCGATCCCGATGCCTGAACCGGCTTCGATGCGAAGCATGTTGGTGCCGAGCTGATCGAGCTGTGCGAGCAGGTCGGATTTTGAAGACTCGGACAGTCCGAGCACCCCGACCATGGCAGCGATCCCGATCACGATGCCGAGGCCTGAGAGGAACGAGCGCAGACGGCGTGTCCTGAGTCCGATGAGGGAGGCACGCATCATGTCTGCGGGCGTGAGACGTGACGGCACGAGCGGAGTCGTCATTGCACGGCCTTCGGCTCGCCAGTCAGCGTATCTTCAACGATTCTACCGTCAAGAAGCGAAACCCTTCTTGGGAACCGTGCAGCTATCTCGCGGTCGTGCGTGATGACAACGATCGTTGTTCCCCGCGCGTTGAGGTCCTCGATGAGACGAACAATGGCCTCACCTGATTTGCTGTCGACGTTCCCTGTCGGTTCATCAGCAAGGATGATGTCGGGTGAGCCGATCAGTGCTCTCGCAATGGCGACCCGCTGCCTCTCGCCTCCGGAGAGCTTGGTGGCTTCATGATCCATGCGGTGGGCGAGCCCGACCTGGGAGAGTGTCACCTCAGCGAGCATCCTTCGCTCGCCGAGGGCCACGCCTGTATACAGGAGACCATCGGCGACGTTGTCCAGGGCGGTCTGGCCCGCGAGAAGGAAGAACTGCTGGAACACGAATCCGATGTGGCGTGCGCGCAGAGAGGACAGTTCCTGGTCGTTGAGCTGATCCACGTCATACCCGGCAACGGCAACGGTCCCTTCTGTTGCTCGGTCGAGCGTCCCAACGACATGGAGAAGTGTCGACTTCCCCGATCCGGAAGGTCCAACGATGGCGACGAGCTCACCTGCCTTGATATCCAGGTCGATCTCTGTGATGGCGTGTACCGGAGGCGTGCCCTGGTAGGTCTTCGAGACTCCCGAGAGCGAAAGAACACTTGATCCGTGGCCAGTCGGACGGATCGCGTCCGTCGAGCCTGACGAGGCTTGGTTCACGGCACGACCACCCGCATGCCGTCATCGAGCTCACTCGAGGTGATCTCGACCGATCCGCCCGCGTACATCCCCGTTTCGACTCGAACAAGTGTGGTCTGGCCGGAGCCGGTGTCGACCTCGACGGCATAGCCGCCTTCGGCGAGCGCGAGGAGCGCTGCCACCGGTACAGCCAGAACGTTCTCGGCCCGGTCTTGGACTATGTCAACGTCGACTGGCGCCTCGTCAAGACCCGTAGCTGCGCCCTGTCTGTCGAGAGTGACCTCAACCTCGAAGTACGTGCCGAACTCCTGGCTCCGAATCGCGATCGTTCCGACGGTTGTGACAGAGGCTGGTTCATTGTCTCCGTTTGGCATCACGACGATCACCGAATCTCCGATGACGATAAGATCCTGATCACCCGCGGGAAGTCTCACGGAGACCACGGACGTCGAGGTCGACGGGGTGAATATGGCTGTACCCGGTTGCACGTTGGTTCCGATGCTGATGTGGGTCGCAGCGATTCGAATCGGATCCTCGGTCACTATGACCTCGCCGATGTTCAGAACGCCGTCCAACGGTGCACCGATGGAGCCCTGCCAGGCCACGAGAGCTTTCTTGGTCGCATCGTCGAAGGTGTCGTCCACGACAAGACCACCGTTCGCGTCGAAGCCAAGGCCCATCAGTGTCTCTTCGAGAACCTGCACATCCGGACCGATCGATCCGATGCTGAGAGTTCGATAGAAGGGGACGTCTGTCACGAACAACGTCACCGGGTCGCCCTCAACGACGAAGAGCCTGTCTGCATGACCGAGGATGTCTCCCACGTCTGCGGCGTCCGTGACTGTGCCCGATGGCATCGTCGATGTCGCGATCACTGGCGACCCAGGACCCACGGACGATCCGAGGTCAACAAGGGTCTCTGCGACGAATACAGGGCCTTCGACGAAGACATACGATCCTCGTGGTAGGGCTCCGGTGTCGTCGATGCCGAGGTCATCCTGGATTTCCTTGATGGAGTTACGGGTCGCTGTCGTGAAGTCACCGTCGAGGCTCAGATCTTCATCTTGGTCGTATCCGAGGCGTGTGAGGGCCTCCTCGAGTTGAAGAACGTCCGTTCCGTCCGATGTGCGCGTACTGAGGGTCCTGTACGCGGGAACCTCACCGTACAAGACGATCACGGGTTGTTCGTCGAGCGTGTAGAGGATCCCCCCCTCGAGGACGGTGGTTCCATTCCGAGGCAGGGATGTGATCGTTCCGGCGGCGCCGGCGGTAATCGGCACGATGCCGGCCTGGGAGCCTGCGTACACCAGGGGATCGGCAACAACGAACCCAAGGGTGCCATCGAGGGTCGTGATGTCCTCGAGGGTGGTTCGCCGAATCTCCGTGTAACTGGGCGCCACAGATGTATCGGTGGTTGTGGATGAGCTGCCGTCAGAAAGCACCAAGACTCCGACCGCACCGAGAGCAGCAGCGACGATGACAATGATCCAGGTGGATGCCCTCCGCCACATGGGCTGGCCTTTGTCCCCGGTCTCCGATGATCCATTCTCCGGCTTCTGGCTTCTGGCTTCTGTATCCGTCATCCCTGCCCCCCGCCCTGCCCGGGAATCCGGAATGCGTCAGAGAAGATGTCCTCGCACGCAGCGAACGCGCTCTGGAATGCAGGGTCGTTCCGGTCGAGGTCTCCGCCGAAGAGCTGGCCTCTGCCCTGCCCTCCGCCCTGGCCCGGCTGGCCGAAGTTCGAGAAATCCGGATCGGGCATGTCATATCCGTTCTCACGCATGCAGACGGCAAATTCGAGGAAATTGTCCTGA
>JAZFUH010000080.1:0-2769 GCA_036447125.1 Acidimicrobiia bacterium
CGAGGGTGCGATACGCGTCCGGTGGCCAGAGCTATCCGAACCCTCTGCCATACGACCAGGTCAGCTTCGACAACAAGGTCAGGTACGTCGGTGATCGGGTTGCCGCAGTCGCAGCCGACACCGAGGAGATCGCACAGGCAGCCATCGAGTTGATCGATGTCACATACGAGGTGCTCCCCGCTGTGTTCGATGAGAACGATGCCATCGTCGACGGCGCACCCGTGATCCACGACGAGCCGGACATGGAGGGCGCACACGACGCCTCGCGCAACATCGTGCACCACCTCACGGCAGAAACGGGCGATGTCGAATCAGGATTCGCTGCTGCCGATCGAGTCTTCGAGCAAACATTTCGGGTGCATCAGGTACAGCCCGCTCCGATCGAACCGCATGTCGCGATCGCGAAATGGGACAGCGACGAACGTCTCGTCATCACATCATCGACCCAGGTTCCTTTTCATGTCCGGCGCATGGTTGCCCCGCTCCTTGGCATACCGGTGAAACAGATTCGCATCATCAAGCCACGTATCGGCGGCGGATTCGGTGTGAAACAAGAGATGCTGATCGAAGACATCGTTGGGCACCTCACGATCGTGACGGGTCGTCCCGTTCGACTCGAACTGACGCGTGAAGAAGAGTTCGTTTCCAGCCGGACGAGGCATCCTCAGACGATCACCTACAGGACGGGCGTCGATGCCGAGGGGAAACTCACCGGCCAGGAGATGCGGATAATTGCCAATACCGGGGCATACGGGACCCACGGTTTGACCGTCCAGATGGTGAGTGGTCTACGTGGCCTGAGTTCATACAACTGCCCTGTCAAACGTTTCGACTGCAAGGTCGCGTATACCAACATTCCCGTGCCGGGCGCCTATCGCGGGTACGGTGCTCCCCAGGCCCTGTTCGCCCTCGAGGCGCACATGGAGGACATCGCGGCCTCGATCGGCATGGATGTGATCGAGTTCAAGCGACTCAACTGGACCAAGGTGGGCGACCCCCTCGATATCGCGCCACATCTCGGTGAGGGTGATCAGGATGTAAGCACGATGCCGATCGTCACGTCCAGTGGGCTTGAGGAAGCTGTGCTCCAGGGCAAGCGAGCCGCGGGCTGGGATCGCCGCAACGACCCGTCGTGGAAGCAGCCAGACGACCGCCCGAACATCCGGCGGGGGATCGGTTTTGCAATGGCCATGCACGGAACAGCCATCCCCGGGCTGGACATGGGAGGCGCCAGCCTCAAGATCAACGATGACGGTTCGTTCAACCTGCTTGTTGGTGCCACAGATCTCGGGACAGGTTCAGACACGGTCCTTGCCCAGATCGCTGCAGAGGTTGTCGGTGTCTCGACCAATGACGTGATCATCTATTCATCTGATACGGACATGACTCCCTTCGATACTGGGGCATATGCCTCGAGCACGACCTACATCTCGGGCATGGCCGTCAAACGCGCCGCGGAGCAGGTGCGGGATCAGATCCGCGAACGTGCCGCGATCGGTCTGGGCGTCGACGCGTCACTCATCGAGCTATACGACAACGCGGCCTGGTCGCCGGACGGGCGGAGCGTAACCCTTGAGACGATCGCACTGTCGACACTGCACCAGGAGGGGCAGCACCAGATCATGGCGAATGCTTCACATGTCTCCCCAGAGTCCCCACCACCATATGCTGCGCAGTTCGTCGAGATCGAGGTGGATGTCGACACAGGTCAGGTCACCGTGATCCGACTGGTCATGGCAGTGGATTGTGGAGTTCCCATCAATCCAGTCACCGCGTCCGGCCAGGTCGAAGGTGGCATGGTCCAGGCCCTCGGGTACGGACACTGCGAGGAGATGGCCTACGACGCCGATGGACGCATGGTGAATGCCGGGTTCGGGCCATACAAGATCTACCGGGCCGACGAGGTACCCGAGCTCGAGGCGATCCTCATACAGACAATGGAAGCCAGCGGTCCCTTTGGCGCCAAGGCGATCGCTGAGATCCCGAAGGATGGAGTCGCCCCTGCGCTACGCAACGCGATCGTCGACGCCACCGGTGTCCGGATCAACAACATCCCGTTCACGCCCGAGCGTGTCTGGCGGGCCCTTCAAGACGCGTGAGCGCTGTAGGACCTGACCGGATCCTTGCGGACCTGTCCGCGGCCATCGACGGTGGACGCCGCGTGGTCCTTGCCACCATCGTTGCGACCGAAGGCTCCGTGCCTCGTCACGTCGGAACGAAGATGGTCGTACATGGCGACGGGTCGATCGTGGGCACGATCGGTGGAGGCGAGGTCGAGGCTGCAGTTCGGGTCGATGCCCTCGCGGCGCTCGAACGCAACGAACCCGGGCTTCACCATTACGCACTGCGCGATCCGCAACAGGGCGATCCTGGGGTGTGCGGAGGCACGATGACCGTCTATCTGGAGACCTATATGACCCCTCACACGATCTTCGTCGTCGGCTGTGGACACGTCGGGAGGGCAGTCGTCGACCTTGCGCATTGGCTCGGCTATCGAACCGTTGCCGTCGATGACCGGGCCGACCTTGTTACCGCAGAGGCGATGCCCCTCGCAGACATTCGGTTTCACGGCTCCGTACCGGACGCCGTAGCGGCACATCCGATCACGGAGAACACATCGGTTGTTGTCGTCACGAGAAGCTATGGCCTCGATGCCCAGATCACACCGTTCCTGCTTGAGACCCCTGCCAGGTACGTGGGGGTCATGGGAAGCAGACGTCGTTGGGGAAGCACACGAGATCTTCTCGATGACGACGGCGTTGCCGAGGG
>JAZFUH010000081.1:0-7530 GCA_036447125.1 Acidimicrobiia bacterium
GACCTTCTGCGCGCGCTCCTCGGCAAATCGCCGCGCCATTGCAGCACCGATCCCGCTGCCTCCACCGGTAATGACGACGACTTTGTTCCGAATATCCAAGTTCCACTCTCCTCGGTCGATCAGCTAGACCGTAGACGGAAATCGGCAGCCGGGTATCGGCCATGGTTCCATGTCCACCGCACCGTCTATCGTCTACGGTCTAGCCTCTACCGAGAGAATCTCATGCCAGTCGTACCTGCTGCAGAACTCCAAGATCACATCGGTGAGGAGACCGGTCGCTCTGAATGGTTCACGATCGATCAGGACCGGATCAACACTTTCGCCGAGGCAACGATGGATCACCAATGGATCCATGTGGATCCCGATGCTGCGGCCCAGGGACCGTTCGGCAGGACCATCGCCCATGGCTTTCTCACCCAGTCACTCCTCAGCTACCTGACCCTCGAGTCGATGCTGCTTCCCGATGGCGCGGTCATGTATATCAACTACGGATCAGACAAGGTGCGGTTTCTCAGCCCTGTGAAGGTGGACTCGCGGGTGCGCACGGTTTCCGTACTCAAGGATGTGAGGGAGAAATCTCCCGGTCAGATCCTGATCACGAATTCTGTGACCGTTGAGATCGAGGGCGAGGAGAAGCCCGCCCTGGTTGCCGATCTTCTCACGTTGGCGATCATGGGCCAGCCGTCGTGACCGATAGCGTCGATCATTCTGTCGTCGTAGACCTGGCGATCAGTGAACTGGTCGCCGAACACCCCCCAGCGACAACAGACGCAAAGGAGTTCTGGGGAGCGCAGTTCGAGGCCGGGCTTGCCTGGGTCGATTTTCCTGTGGGGGATGGAGGCCTTGGAGTGAGCCCGAGCCTCCGCGAGGTCGTGTCAAGACGGCTGACCGAAGCCGGTGCGCCCATGTGGAACAGGACAGCGAACATTCTTGGCATAGGCATGGCTGCCGGAGTGCTCGCGGCCCACGGAACACAGGAGCAGCGAACCCGCTGGCTCCGCCCGATGTTCACGATGGATGAGATCTGGTGTCAGTTGTTCTCCGAGCCGGGTGCCGGGTCAGATGTCGCGGGACTGGCAACGAGAGCAGTGCGAGACGGCGAAGAATGGATCCTCAACGGTCAGAAGACATGGAC
The DNA here is from genome assembly GCA_036447125.1 of Acidimicrobiia bacterium. GTDB lineage: Bacteria > Actinomycetota > Acidimicrobiia > Spongiisociales > UBA5794 > B3-G11. Next base: position 1,136 of record JAZFUH010000081.1, read on the forward strand.
GACCCTTGCCCACCTCGCAAAGTGGGGCATGGTCGTCACCCGCACGGATCCGGATCAGCCGAAGCACAGGGGCATGACCTACTTCGTTGTCGACATGGAGGCCGACGGTGTCGATATTCGTCCGCTGTATCAGATCACGGGTGAGGCAGAATTCAACGAAGTCTTCTTCGATGACACACCGGTCCCCGACAAGAACCGTATCGACGACGTCGGGGCCGGCTGGAGAGTCGCAATGACGACGCTCATGAACGAGCGAGTCGCCATCGGGGGTCGGACGGTTCCTCGGGGAGAAGGGACCATCGGATCGGCGATCGGGATCTGGAACGAATCCGGTTCGCGAGATGCAGCGACACGGAGAGAGCTCGCGCGCCTCTGGAGCGAAGTTGAGGCGATGCGTCTGACAAGTATCCGCGCAGCAGAGAACATGCAGGCCGGAGTGCCGGGTCCGGAGGGTTCGACCAGCAAGCTCGCATGGGCCGATCTGAACAAGGAAGTGACAGATTTCACCGTCACGATGCAGGGGCTCGAGGGTGCTGCGATTCCTGAGGGCTACACGCTCGAGCCAACGTCGTACGACACACGTGAGGTTGAACGGGTGATGAGCCCACAGCGGGCGTTCCTCAGAGCGAGGGCGAACAGCATCGAGGGCGGCACCTCCGAGATCATGCGGAACATCCTCGGTGAGCGAGTCCTTGGTCTCCCCGGTGAACCAAGAGTTGACAAGAACCTTCCCTGGAACGAGGTGCCGCGTGGCTGATCGCATCACTTTCGTCCGAACAGATGAACAGAGGATGCTTGCCGACACGCTTCGTGAGTTCCTTGAATCAACCGTTGATCTCGATGCGGTGAGAGAGCAGAGTCTCACGGATGGTGCGATCGACCGCGATGCATGGGAGGGACTGAGACAGATGGGTCTGGTCGCTCCCCATGTGCCTGAGGAGTATGGCGGCGGAGGGTTCTCGTTCGTCGAAACGGCGATCGTATTCGAAGAGCTCGGCCGACGGGTCGTTCCCGTCCCACTCCTGTCCTCTGTGCTTGCTTCGGCAGCGATACTTGCGGCAGGCTCTGCCGAGCAGAAGGCACAGTTGCTGCCGTCTATCTCGTCCGGTGAACGAATCGCGACCCTTGCGATCTTCGAGAGCGCTCACGATCCGAACGACATCCAATGTGTGGCGGAACGCGTCGGGGCCGGGTGGGAGCTGAAGGGGACCAAGAGGTACGTCACGGACGCGCCGAACGCTGATGTCTTCGTTGTCGCAGCCGACACCGGATCTGGCGTGGGGCTCTTCGTGGTCGATGGATCGTCCGAGGGCGCTTCCGTCACACCAACGCTGTCACTCGATGCAACGCGACCTCTCGGCGAGTTGACACTCGACAGGGTGCCGGTCGCTGACGACTCGTATCTGGGCGGATCGCCAAATCCCGAAGCTATTCGAACAGCACTCGACGTTGGCGTCGTGGCTCTCGCCCAGGAACAGAGTGGCGGCGCACAGAGGTGTCTCGAGATGTCTGTTGAATACGCCAACGCCCGATTCCAGTTCGGGCGAGCCATTGGATCATTCCAGGCCGTGAAGCACATGTGTGCAGACATGCTCGTCTCGGTCGAGCACGCAAAATCTGCTGCATGGCACGCAGCGCGCTCCATGGATGATCCGGACGAGCTCAGGATCGCAGTACCTCTGGCCAAATCCGTCTGCTCAGATGCCTATCTGAGGGCAGCCGGAGACACCATCCAGATCTTTGGTGGCATCGGCTTCACCTGGGAGCACGATGCACACCTATACTTCAAGAGAGCCAAGAGCACCTCGCTGCTCCTCGGATCCGTCGATTCCTACCGGGACAGGCTCGCCGACGCGATAGGTATATGAGGTTCACGGTTCACGGTTCACGGTTCTCACTCAGCACATCTCTGCGACTGTCAACTGTGAACCTGTGGTTGGGCCGGCGGCTCAACCGTCGTAGAACTGATCCTCCTCCGTTGAACCATCAAGGGCCAGGGTCGATGACAGTCCTCCCGAGATCACGTGGGACACCTGGTCGAAATAGCCTGCGCCGACCTCGCGCTGGTGACGTGTCGCGGTGTAGCCGGCGCTCTCCATGGCGAACTCAGCTTCTTGGAGCTCGACGTAAGCCGCCATGCCCCGCTCCCTGTAGCCGGACGCCAGGTCGAACATCGTTGCGTTGAGGGCGTGGAACCCTGCAAGGGTGATGAACTGGAATCGGTATCCCAGGGAACCGAGCTCCTTCTGGAACGTAGCGATCGCGGCGTCGTCGAGATGACGTTTCCAGTTGAACGACGGTGAGCAGTTGTATGCAAGCATCTTCCCCGGATGTTTGGCGTGGATCGCTTCGGCGTATCGCGCGGCTTCCGCGAGGTCGGGTGTTGAGGTCTCACACCAGATCAGATCCGCATATGGAGCGTATGCGAGACCCCGGCTGATGGCAGCTTCCAAACTGTTGTCGACCTCGTAGAAGCCTTCAGCCGTGCGCACACCGGTTGTGAACCGGCGGTCGCGTTCGTCCACATCCGTCGTGAGCAGCGACGCACCAAGCGAGTCGGTTCTTGCGACGATGAGCGTGGGAACGCCCATCACATCTGCCGCGAGCCGTGCAGACTTCAAGGTGCGGACGTGCTGAGACGTCGGCACGAGCACCTTGCCGCCCATGTGGCCACACTTCTTCTCCGAGGAGAGCTGATCTTCGAGATGAACGGCAGCAGCACCTGCACGGATGAACGCCTTGGTGAGCTCGAAGACGTTGAGCGGTCCACCGAAGCCCGACTCGGCATCCGCGATGATCGGGACCATCCACTCTGTGGAGTCGTTGCCCTCGGACCACTCGATCTCGTCTGCGCGCCGGAGCGCGTTGTTGATTCGCTTCACGAGATCCGGACCGGAGTTGGCCGGGTAGAGCGACTGGTCCGGATACACGGATCCGGCGAGGTTCGCGTCGGCAGCCACCTGCCAGCCGGACAGATAGATGGCCTCAAGGCCTGCCCGCACCATCTGGACGGCCTGGCCGCCGCTCATCGCTCCCAGTGCGTTTATGTAGTCCCTGGATGTCAGCTTGTCCCACAGCTTGTCTGCCATCATCGAAGCAAGGGTCTGGGACTCGAGGAACGAACCCTGGAGCCGAACGACATCCTCGGCCGAGTAGTCACGGTCGATCCCGTCCCACCGCGGGTTTGTCTCCCAGTCGCGTCTGATCTTCTCTGCTCTCTGATCGATAGCGTTGCCGTTTGTCATGGTTGCTCCAGTGCGTTGTCGAGCGATGGTCAGCTCTCGAGGATCTCGTATGCGGGCAAGGTCAAGAATTCCGGGAAGTCGTCCGAAAGGGCGACCTCGGTGAACAGTTTGCGGGCCTCATCGAAACGGGCTCCGTCGTACACCTCGTGCCCAAGATCGGCTCTGAGCCTCTCCGTCTCCTCGTCTGCGATCTTGTTCACGTAGGCAGGCGTGATGATTTCGCCCTCCACCGTCGAAGACCCGGAGTGCACCCACTGCCATATCTGGGATCGGGAGATCTCTGAGGTGGCTGCGTCTTCCATGAGGTTGTAGATCGCTGCCGCACCGGTCCCGCGAAGCCATGACGCGATGTACTGGATCGCCACGTCGACGTTCTGACGTACCCCACCCTCGGTGATGGTGCCCCCCTCGATGGAGAACGAGGTGAGATCTTGAGCGGACACCGAGACCTCCGGACGCTGTCTGGAGAGCTGGTTCGGCGATTCTCCGAGCACCATGTCGAATATCTCCGTGACCAGGGGAACAAGGTCGGGATGAGCCACCCACGTTCCATCGCAACCATCGGCTGCTTCGCGTTCCTTGTCCTCGCTGACCTTGGCAAAGGCGAGGCTGTTCACCTCTTCGTCTGTTCTGGAGGGGATGAATGCTGCCATGCCCCCCATTGCAAAGGCTCCACGTCTGTGACATGTCTGGACGAGGAGCTCGGTATAGGCCCGCATGAAAGGAACGGTCATGCCGATCTGTCCCCTGTCCGGGAGTGCGAACCCTCGGGTATTGCGATACTTCTTGATGACAGAGAAGATGTAGTCCCAGCGACCGGCGTTCAGTCCGGCGGAGTGATCCCTCAACTCGTAGAGGATCTCATCCATCTCGAACGCGGCCGGGATCGTCTCGATGAGCACGGTCGCCTTGATGGTTCCGACGTCCAGGCCAAGCTGGTCCTGGGCGTGGATGAAGACGTCATTCCAGAGACGGGCCTCAAGATGGCTCTCGAGCTTTGGGAGATAGAAGTACGGGCCAGAACCTCGCGCAAGCAGTTCCTCGGCGTTGTGGAAGAAATAGAGACCGAAGTCGAAAAGGGAGCCGGACACCGGCTGGTTGTCGACCTCGGCCCCTGATTCGTCGAGATGCCAACCGCGGGGACGCACCATGAGCGTTGCGGGATTCTTCGACAGCGAATACGATTTGCCTGTGTCGGCCGTGAAGTCGATCTGTCTGCGAATAGCGTCGTACAGGTTGATCTGTCCCCCGACGAGGTTCGCCCAGGTTGGGGAGTTCGAATCCTCGAAGTCAGACATGAACACCTTTGCGCCGGAGTTGAGAGCATTGATCACCATCTTGCGGTCAGTCGGTCCGGTGATCTCACAACGCCGGTCCTCAAGATCTTGCGGTACCGGTCGGACTGTCCAGTCCTGCTGTCTGATGTGCGCTGTTTCGGGAAGGAAGTCGAATCCCGCTCCGTTGTCGAGTCCATCCTGACGCTCGACACGTGCAGCAAGGAGATCCAATCGACGATCGTTGAACCTGTGGTGGAGATCTGAGACGAACCCAAGTGCATCATCGGTCAGTATCGGGTCGAAACCATCTGTGTTGCGCAGAATTCGGATCTTCGGCACGGACGTCCTTTCGTGTGTCCCGATAGGAAACGACAAATATTGCATTTCTGCAAACATATGCGAAGATAAGAACTGCATTATTTTCGACAATCAGGGATGAAGCGGCTTTCTTATGGCGACAATTGATCCACTCGTATTCGGACAGCGGGTCCGGCACTACCGCAAGACGGCGGGGATGACCCTTGATGATCTTGGAGCAAGGGTCTCAAAACCTGCTCCGTTCCTCTCACTCCTCGAGAACGGGAAGAAGGAACCAAAGCTCGGTTTGATCAATGACCTATCGGTCGTTTTCGGGATCGACGTGTCCGATCTGCTCTCGGTCGAGGCACCGTCGCGGCGTGCTGAGCTCGAGGTCGCGATAGAGCTGGCTCAACGCGACCAGGCATATCGCGACCTCGGACTTCCATATCTCAAGCCTTCTGCCCGTCTCCCCGACGCAGCCCTCGAGCACATCGTGCGACTGTATGAAGAGCTGCGGGGTCGCGATGCCGCAGCTCCATACACCCGGGATGAGGCGAGGGCCGCCAACGCACAGCTCAGGGCGGAGATGACCGAACGCGGCAACTACTTCGGTGAGATCGAGGGGATCGCCGCTGAGGCCGTCGAAGCCATCGGATATGAGGGACAGGGAGCGATGTCCAAGGGGAACCTGAACGCTCTTGCGAAACACTTCGGCTTCAAGGTGATTCGGACCCCGGAGGTGCCTGCGTCTGTGCGATCCGTGACAGACATGCGCAACGGAAAGATCTATGTGCATGGCAGGGATAGCTTCGACTCGAAGCGTGCACGGTCGGTGATCCTCCAGACACTCGGGCACTTCGCTCTCGGACATCCCGATCCCCACGACTTCTCCGAATTCCTCAGACAGCGGGTTGAGGCGAACTACTTCGCAGGCGCCGTCCTGCTTCCTGAGGCGACGGCTGTGCCGTTCCTGCTCGAAGCAAAGACGGACCGCAATCTCTCTGTGGAAGATCTCAAGGACAGGTTCTTCGTGTCCTACGAGATGGCCGGCCACAGGTTCACCAATCTTGCAACCGAGCATCTCGAGTTCGGTACGCACTTCGTACGGTCAGACGATCAGGGAATCATCTGGAAGGCATACTCGAACAACGGCGTGCCCTTCCCGAAGAACTCTGTCGGAGCGATAGAGGGCCAGAGGCTCTGCAGGGAGTGGGGGACCCGTCAGGCCTTTGTGTCAGAAGCTCGATACACGATCCACTACCAGTACACGGACACGAGTTCAGGGACGTACTGGTGTGCGACGTTCGTCGAGACGGAGAACGAGGCGCCCAGAGCGATCACGGTCGGTGCCCGTTTCGAGGATGCGAAATGGTTCCGAGGCTGGAATACCGATCGCAGATCTGTTTCCCGGTGCCCCGACGGCGACTGCTGCCGGACGGTCAGTGAGGAGATGGCTGAACGCTGGAACGGGAACGCGTGGCCGTCCGTCCGTCCGAACAGCCATGTGCTTGCGGCGATGCCCGTCGAGACGATTCCCGGAGTCGACATGGTCGAGATCTATGAGTTCCTCACC
>JAZFUH010000082.1:0-2527 GCA_036447125.1 Acidimicrobiia bacterium
GTCGGTTGGTATCCGGCTGGTGATGGCTATTTCTACGCAAACCCGTGGCCGTTCCAAGAAACGTGGGGCGAGACCCCTGTGCTCGAGGGGACGACCTGGCACCTTGAAGACTGGCAGGGCGCGGTGCTCGACTCGGCAGGCATTGAGCACGCCAAGGTCGTTGCCTTCGGCGAGGCGGTTCACGCACTGACGCGCGAGGCTCTCAGCAGCTGATGGCTGACATCGGCTCTGTGCCCGAGGGGGCACGCCGGCCGTGACTCTGCGATTGACGGCGCGCAGCGGCTGAAGGCAGATTTATGATGTCGCCATGGCTCTTCCTCAACCGCACCATCGGTGACAGCTGGTGCATAAGACACAAAACACACACGACCGAACAGTTGCGAGCCGCAGAGAACGCATCATCAAGAAGCTCGTCGCGTGGGCCGTGGCAATGCTTTACCACCGCGTCGACGTTCGCCAGATCCACGACCTGACCTCGGCGGGACCCCAGCTCGCCAATGCCAGTCACTTCGGGGGGTTCACAGACCCTCTTCTCCTGATCCGCGCCATGGACCGAGTGCCGAGGTTCATCGCAAGGGATGTCATCTGGAAGTTCCCCGTGGTTCGCAGCATCCTGAACTGGGTGGGTGCGATCCCTGTGCACAAGAGCGACGATGGGGGACCGTCGTCGAACGATCAGATGTTCCGTTCAACCTATGAAGCCCTCGGAGAGGATGATCTGGTCACGATCTTTCCCGAGGGCGTCACCGTCGACGATCCAAGGATCGCACGGGTCAAGACCGGATCTGCGCGCATTGCGCTGGGCGCACGGGCGTCCGGAGTGGGAGGGATCACTCTGCTCAGCGCGGGGATCCACTATCAGAACAAGGCAGCCCTGAGATCCGAGGTGTTCATCGACATCGGCTACCCGATCGATCTCGACACTTGGGTGAAGAGCAACATCCCGGAGGGCGAGCGACAGGACGCGTCCAACCGTGCTGCAGTCGTGGCGCTCACGTCCGAAATGGAGGAGCGCTTGCGCTGGGCAGCTCCGGACTTCGAGGACTGGATCACCGCCAAGAACCTCTCGGCCGCTGCAGCAATAGCGCTCAGACCTGCCGATGGTTCCGACCCTGATGTCGGCCACGGCGACACGGAGATCCTTGCAAGGCTGATCGATGAGGCGCAGACCGAGCGAAGACAGGACGTTGTCGACAAGATGAGTCGATATCAGTCCGAACTTGACGCCCTCGGATACGACGATGAGATGTTCGTCTCGGGTCTGGGCAGCAAGCGAGCCTTCCTGTGGAACATCGTCAAAGACGTCGTGATCGGTTTGTTGCTCGTTCCGTTTGCGATCGTCGGACTGATCGTCAACGCCATCCCGATGACGATCGTCTGGCTGATAGGAAGGCTCAAGGTTGCAGACGCGATGATGGCGACGATCAAGCCGATCGGAGCGATATTCGCTTTCCTCCTCATGTGGGGCTTCTGGGCATGGCGAATCTGGTCGGACATCGGTGTCGAGATGCTCGCGGCGATGATCGTCCTGCTGCCGTTCTACCTCTTCGCCCTCATCGCGTTGGTTGAACGCACGGTGCTCCTGATCGGTGCCATCAGATCCTTGACGAGGGCATCTTCGATCGCCGAGGTATACGAACAGGTGCACCTCGACAGGACCGAGGTTGTCGAGGCGGTTGCTCAGGCGCTCTGAACCGTGCCAAGGGCGATGTTTGTTGCTCGTTCGATCTCGGAGTCGCGGAGCTTCTGCTCGATGTTCGCCATTTGGCCGTCCGTGACATCATTGAACCCGTATGCCATTCGGATGAAGGGCGCAAGGTCAGCCCTGTAGTCATGGCCCGTGGATCTGAACTCGCCCGGGACAACCGTCGCAGCGTTCTTCGTGTCGATGAGACCCTGCCAAAAAGCGACCCCTGGGAGCCATCGTTGATGGGGATTCATGCCTCTGCCACGGTTCGACGCAACGAGCCAATCCGGCATCGTGTGGAACATCGATGGAGTGAACTTTGCTACCGGATCGTTGTCGTGGTTCAGGAAGATCGCTGGTGGTAGCGATTTCCCGCTCGCGATGTGATCCATGAGCTGGGCGGGTCTGTCGAACACGGGGACACCGTCTTGCTGGGTCATCCGTGTGAAGAGGCTCGTTCCGTGGGGAGTGCCGACCCATAAGGCGCCGTCGAGCGGAGAGTCGGGTCCGTTTGCAATGGATTCGATCCCATTCTGGCTTGTCTGGGCACCAAGGCTCTCACCGTAGGCAAAGAGCGAGATCTCGGTACCGAGTACATCTATCTCAGCCCTGAGCCTTGCAACCAATGCCCCAAACAGCAACGAAGCATCCTTGACCTTGCCCATCGAGAGCATCGAAGGGAGGCTGCCGTACGCGATGGCAACTGTGGCGATGTCACCGCGGGTCATGAGCTCGGCCGCCTCGACGGTGATGTAATTGACGTAGCCGGTACCAGCGGGCGAAGCAGCGATGATGGTCGAACGTTCAAAGCCTCCGGCACGGTGCATCTCCTGTATCGCA
>JAZFUH010000083.1:0-13568 GCA_036447125.1 Acidimicrobiia bacterium
TTCCATGAGATAGAGGAGCTTGGAATCGACGGGTCAGACGGGCGACGGTTCATCGCCAGAGTGCTTAGCTTCCTTCCGGGCCAACTCCTCGATGATGCCACGCATCACCCCGCGCTCGCGCGCGATGTCGGAGCCATGACAGCGCGTCTGGCCCGCGCCCTGCGTGGCTTCTTTCACCCGGCGGCTCGGCACGAGCTCCTCTGGGATCTCACGCAGGCGCCCGGGTTGCGTGCGCGAACTCACCACATCGAAGAACCCGCACGCCGTAGCGTCGTCGAGGGGGTTCTCGATCATTTCGCTGCGGAAGTGCTCCCGGAGTTGAAGAGGCAGCGCGCGCAGATCATCCACAACGACGTCAATGCGTTGAACACCCTCGTGGACGGTCACCGTGTGACGGGCGTCATCGACTTCGGTGATCTCATTCACGCGCCGCTGGTCTGTGATCTCGCGGTGCCGATCTCCGAATTGACCTGCGATCACCCTGACCCCATCGCCGTTGCAGCCGAGGTCACGGCGGGCTATCACTCCATCACTCCGCTGGACGACGACGAACTTCGTCTGATCTTCGATCTCGTGTCCACCAGGTGTGCGATGGCGATAGCGATCGCAAACTGGCGGGTCCTCGATCACCCGGAGAACACCACCTACATCATGGATGGCGTCCCTGCGATCGGAGCGCAATTGGACCGGATGCTCGATTCGGGACCAGACCGCATGTATGCGGCACTTCGCCGTGCCTGTGCGACGCCGATCTCGATCGCAGTTCCGGAACTCACCTACACCGCTTCAGATGACGAGAGTCTGGCCCCACTCATCGAGCGGCGCCAGCAACTCCTTGGGCCGAACTTGGATCTTTCGTACGACAACCCTCTTCGAGTCGTGCGTGGCGATGGTGTATGGCTCATCGATGCCTCGGGGCGTCCGTTCCTCGATGCCTACAACAACGTTCCCCAAGTCGGACACTGCCATCCCACCGTGGTCCAGGCCCTCGCCCGGCAGGCGGCGACGTTGAACACCAACACGCGATACCTCTACGAATCCGTTGTTGAGTACGCGGACCGTCTCAACGCAACCATGCCCGGTGATCTCTCGGTCTGCATGTTCGTATGCTCAGGAAGCGAAGCCAACGATCTTGCCTGGCGTCTTGCAAAAGCGCACACGGGAAACCTCGGTGCCATCGTGATCGAAGATGCCTATCACGGAACTACCGACGCGGTGCACGAACTCTCTCCCGCCGAACACGGCGATGGAAGGCCACTTGCCGAACACGTCGCCACGATCCCGGCACCGGACGGCTACCGGGGAAGATTTCGCAGGGACGACCCCCAATACGCACACCATTACGCGGCATGCATGGACGACGCCGTCGCGTCCCTCGACGCACGGGGGTTTGCGCCGGCAGCCTTCTACCTCGATCTGATCCTGGCAAGCAGTGGCATCCTGGTTCCGCCTCCGGGCTATCTCCGTGCAGCATTCGAGAAGGTCCGTGGGGCCGGGGGATTGTGTGTGGCCGACGAGGTGCAATCGGGCTTCGGGCGAACCGGTGATCATTTCTGGGGGTTCTCAGCCCATGGCGTGGTGCCGGACATCGTCACTTTCGGAAAACCCATCGGGAACGGATATTCGATGGCGGCCGTTGTGACGACGCCTGCGATCGCTGCGTCTTTCACCGAAGTGAGCGAATTCTTCAGCACCACGGGTGGCAACCCTGTGGCGTGTGCGGTCGGACTTGCGGTACTCGATGTTTTGGAACAAGAAGGTCTACAGGAGCGCGCGGCACGCGTTGGCGCGAAACTTCGATTGCAGATCGAAGACCTTGCGCGGCAACACCCGCTGATTGGGGAAGTGCGCGGGGCGGGACTGTTCATAGGCGTGGAGCTGGTACGCGATCGTTCGACTCTCGAACCGGCCGCGAGAGAAGCTGCCGCCGTCGTCAATCGGATGCGCGAACGGGGGGTGCTCGTGGGAGTCGAGGGCCCCTACGCCAACGTGCTGAAGATCCGCCCGCCCCTGGTCTTCGACGAGAACCACGCCCTCCAACTCACAGAGGCACTCGATCGGGCACTTCGGGACATCGGCGTGTCCAAGCAGGGCGTATGAAGGCCGAGTAATGCCTCCCGAAATGGAGCCGGGCTCGATCTTGCCGTGGCGACAGCTTCGGCGGAACCGAGATGGCTCGATCTGTCAGGCCGACATCTTCTTGAGGCTTTCGGTCAGCGCCTGATCGAGAATGGAGACTGCCTCATCTATCTCACTCATGGAAACCGTCAGTGGTGGAGCGATACGCCAAACGGCACCGCGCTCGGGCCGCCTGCGAATGTTCATCGAGAGTCCCAGCTCGAAACAACGCGCGGTCGTCAGAGCCCCGAGTTCATGGTCAGGCTCGCGAGAGTCTCGATCCTTCACGAGTTCGACGCCGAGCAACAAGCCCGCTCCACGAACATCCCCAATGGCTTCGTGCCTCTGCTGCAGTTCCTCCAAGGACGCACGCAGATAGTCGCCTTTGTCTCGTGCCTTCTCGATGAGGTTCTCTTCCCTCACGGTATTGAGAACTGCGATTGCCACACGGGCTGCAAGCGGGTCAGAGACATGGCTCGTGTAGAAGGTGAAGCCCTTGTCGTGAATGCTCTGCTCGATCTTGTCGGTCGTGATCGTGGCTGCCACCGGCAGTCCACCGCCAAGGGTCTTCGAAACCGACATGATGTCCGGAATGACCCCGTGGAATGTTGCTCCGAAGTCCTCGCCTATTCGACCAAAAGCTGTCTGGGCTTCGTCGAAGATCAGCAACATGCCGCGCTCGTCGGCAGCCTGTCGCAGTCCTTCCACGAAACACTTGGGTGGAACCAACACACCTCCGGCGCTGATGATGGGCTCCATGATGATCGCGGCCGGATTTCCTCGTGAATGCATGTCGAACATCTTCAGGCCGAAATCGAGACAGGCCATCGCCGATTCGTCCGTGCTCGCTCCGGGCAAGAAAGGCCGATAGGCGTTGGGCTCGGGGATCAGATGTACGCCGGGTACCGGCGGGCCATATCCACGCCGATCGCTGGCGAAGGACGTGGACGCTGCGCCCCCGGTGACACCGTGCCAGGACCCCCCCAATGCCAAGACCTCATATCCACCGGTGTAAAGCTTCGCCATCCGCAGCGCTGCCTCATTGCTCTCCGAGCCTGTGCTGACAAGCAGCGTCTTCTTCAAAGGAGACGGCAGCCAATCCCTGTCGAGAATCTGAGCGAGCTCGGCAACGACCTCCGGGATCATTCCCGAATACATGTGCAACGCCGTATCACAAGCCTCTTGGATCGCGGCCAAGATCGCCGGGTGATTATGGCCGACCGTTGCGCACATCTGACCCGATGTGAAATCGAGGATTCGACGACCCTGATCATCAAAGACCGCGGACCCTTTTGCATGCGAGAACAGACGATCGAACCTGTCGCCTCCATATCGCACCAGCAGATCATCTGCCGCTTTTCTAAGCCCGGAGCCCATCCAGTGAGTCCTCCTTCTCTGGTTTCTTCCACCCTCTGGGGATCTCCACGGACCCCGGATCGTTCACCGACAATAGCCCCGGGAGCACAGATCGGGGCTGGGGTCAGAGTCGCATCACCAGACTTCTCAGGCCACCAAGACGGATATCGGCGGAAAGGTAAGACAAAAGCCGCTGCCTTCGGCATCTTGGAACTCAACGTTGCGGTACGGTGGCAAGAAAGGGATTGGAGCAGGCGATGAAGGCGATCGTACAGGACGGGTTCGGTTCACCGAATGAAGTGCTGGAACTCAAAGAAATCGACGGACCGGTCGTCAAAGATGATGAGGTGCTCGTACGTGTTCACGCGGCTGGCATGAATATAGGCGACTCCCACATGATCACTGGCGTGCCAAGCATCATGCGCCCGGTGTTCGCTCTGGCCAGGGCAAAGAATCGTGTTCCGGGAACGGATATCGCGGGGACGGTCGAGTCTGTCGGCAAGAGCGTGACGCTGCTCGAACCGGGTGATGAAGTCTTTGGCTGGTGCAAGGGTGCCTTCGCCGAGCATGCGTCCGTTTCGGAAGATGCTCTTGTGTTGAAACCCACGAATCTCACATTCGAGCAAGCCGCCGGCGTCGGTGTGTCGACCTTCACCGCCCTCCAGGGTCTTCGGGATCAAGGGAAACTCCAACCAGGGCAGAACGTCCTGATCACCGGTGCATCCGGTGGCGTGGGGACGTTCGCCATCCAGATCGCCAAATCATTCGGTGCCGAAGTGACCGGCGTTTGTAGCACAAGGAACGTGAACATGGTCCGAACGCTCGGCGCTGACCATGTCATTGATTACACCAAGGAGGACTTCACCCGAAGCGAGCAACGTTACGACCTCATCCTCGACAACGTGGGGGACCATTCGTTGTCAGACACCAGGGCCGCCCTTACCCCCGGAGGAACTCTGCTGGCCAACGGTGCACCCGTGAGCGGTTGGGTCGGTGGCCTGGGTCGCCCCCTTGCTGCATTCGTTTCGTCACTGTTCGTGCGCGAACAAGGGCGTCCGTTCTTGTCGCTGCCGAACAAGGAGGACCTCACCACGCTTGCTGACCTCGCCGATTCCGGGAAGGTCACTCCGGTCATCGACAGAACGTACCCGTTGACCGACGCTGCCGAGGCCTTCCTTCATGTTGGAGAGGGACACGCTCAGGGAAAGACCATCATCACAATGGTCCGGACCCGCACTCACGAGCAGGGTGATTGAGCCATGTTGGATGTGAGGATCATCCTTTCAGGAACATGGGTAGCTCTGATGTTGACGTATCTCCTGGGAGACGTTCTGCGGATATTCGCCGGCGATATTACGCCGGGCGAAATGGACGGCAAACAGGCATCACAGGGAATGTGGTTGTTGGCCGCAGTGATCATGCTGGTCCCCATCGTCATGGTTGTCCTGTCCCTGACAGTGCAGTACCCGGCAATCCGCTGGGTCAGCATCGTCGCGGCCATACTTCTGATCGTCTTCAATCTCATTGGTCTGCCCTACGCCGGCCTTTACGACAATTTCCTGATCATCGTGGGGCTCGTGTTCAACGCGGTGATCATCTGGTATGCCTGGACGTGGGTGCAATAGCTGCCTGTCACGGGCCGAGATCGAAAGGTCAGAGCCTTACGGATTGCGTGTAAGTTGTAATTGTGTTACGCTTATGGTTATGACCGACCTACTTACAGAGATCAGCAAGACCCTTGAAGACCACGGGATCGACTTTCGCATCGGATTGGGAGGCGACGACGACCTCGCCAATTGCACCGTGATGTGTCTCACGGGTGACATGAAGACGACCGTCGCCGAGATGGGCCGATCAGCACGCGACCAAGTCGTCATGGTCCGAATCGACGAGGAGACCAAGAACGATCTGGATGCGTGGATAGAGACTGGAGCCGTCAAGAGTCGCTCAGAGGCAGCGGCACTGTTCATCAGGGAGGGTATCAAGGTGCGTTCGGGCGAGCTCGAACAGCTCCGCGAGGCCCTCGACGATGTCAGCGAAGCCAAGAAGCGACTTGAAGAACGAGCCATGGAGGTCATCGGCAACCCACGCAACTTCGACGCCGGAAACTGACCTTCGATACCGAGCCCCAATTTCAAGATATGAATTGATTCGAAAGGAGAACATGGCATGAAGAGATTCACGATTCCCCGCGTGGCGCACTGCTCCGACGGCTGTATGCCACCGTCCCCGGCATGACTTGAAACTGCCCAACAAGCAGAAACCCCGAGAACGAGGTTCTCGGGGTTTCTCGTCTTGCCATCAGCTGTCCTCGATCACAGTCCCACCCCGTTCATGATCGAGTTCGCCGCTATTCCCTGCAGCCGAGGTCGATCTGGACTATCTCTTTCATCTCGGCCGGTATCCACAGCAACTCGGAAACGACAGCGCGCTCAATCGTCGCGTCGTACATCGACTGGAAGACCTGGCAGAACGCATTGATCTCATGCTGGACCTCCAGCGCTGCAATCCCCTCAGCGGTGGCCCACCACTGCCCGGGTTCGGTCACGGTTTCGAACGAAGCGACATGACCCGCCAAGGCCTCCTCTGCAGCTACGAGCTTGATGAACAGTTCAAGGCCTGTCCCGTGCAGATTGGCGACCACATCGGGCGGATCGAGAGCCCGAAAGCCCTCCAGGGCCTCGGCGCGTGCCTTCAACCGACGGTCCCAGTAGGTCCGAGCACCCTCCAAGGTCGAAGTCTGGGTATCCCACTCGGCATCCAGTGTGGCAATTCGTGTTTCCATCGTTGCGGAGACAGCCCCTCCCTGCGCGCTGTACTCCGACAGGCTGAGGTCTCCACCGCCGCAGGCCGCAACCACGAGCACAAGGCATACACCAGCCCACACACGACGCAAACGCACCCTCCAATCGACACTCATCGTAATCCCATCATCTATGCCAGCTGAACGCGGGCGATTCCCGAGGAAGGATTACGGGTCGGTTGGCCCTGGCTCCTGGCCACCCTGGTCGAGACGGAAGGGCGGGTAGCGGTCGGTCATCAGGCTTGCGTACGCGATGACCCGGAACACCCAACGGTTGAGGCCGATGATGAGATCGAACAGAGGTTGCGGGTACCGGCCTGTGAACAGAAGAACCACAGCGGCGATCAGGACGAGTAGGCCTACCAATCCACCGCTCCACAGTTCTGCACCGCTCCGCCAATTGTCGCCCCACCACCAACCGGCACCTCCTCCCGCAATGAACGCAAGCACCAGATAGTGCGGTATGGCCAGAAGCCACCACTTCACCAACACAAGGCCTCGCGAAAGCTCGGCAGGGTACACAACGTCGAGAGTGGCGGGATAGTTGGCAACGCGGCTTGTGGTGAACGGTGGATAACGATCGGTACCAAGGCCACCGGAACTGGCGTAGAACAAGACGCGCCAGGTCCAGCGCAACACGCCGACGTTGAAGTCGAAGATCCCCTTTGGGTAACGGCCTGTGAACAGAATTGCCACGCCCGAGACCATTGTTAACAGAACGAAGGCGATCCAGAGGAATACGAGCACGACGAAATGTGGAATCGCGAGGAACCACTTGACCAGCCATAACCACTGCGAAAGAGGCGAATCGATAGACGCCTCCAGACGAACCGGCTCTGCTGATATCAGCGGCGCCATGCCAGCCTCGGGCACGTCCCGAGCGGGAGCCGTCTCTGCAGCGTGACCGCGAGCCGCCACGACGATGATCGCCACCGCGACCGCCAGGAGCATGGCCCCAGCAGCGAGTATCGAGAGCGCGACGGGCAGCAGCGCGCCCGATCTGACGCCAACGGTCACTTCGGCAAGGATTCCCGGAGATGCGTCGGCGTTCATCAACACAGCCGCCCAGGTGCCCTCGCTGAACTCCCAGACGAGTTCTTGTGTACCGGCCCCGGTCGCTGAAGCAACCCAGAATCCTTGCTCCGCCGGAGGCGCTGGTGATTCGTTGCCCGTAATGCTTCGGTACTTGACGTCTCCGTCCGGATCGACGTCGAAGATCTCGTCGCGGGCGACGCCACTCAGATAGGCCTCGACGTCCGCTTCGGGACCAATCCCGATGAACACCTCGGAATCCTGATCGATGCTGGTGGCCTTGATCCGAACAGAGAAATCAACAAAATCCAGTACCCAATCCGGTGGACCTGGATCGGCCCGCAGATCGGCCTCCCCCGTCGTGATCGCAGCCGTGGCCGTAGCGAGTCGCTCCAAGGTTGCGTCGAAATAGCCGCCGTCGTCACGCTCGGTTGCGTAGGCCACCGTCAAGGCGGCACCGCTGACAAATAGGGCAAGCGCAGGCACCGATAGCAGGGCACCGACGACAACAACTGCGATACGTCCAGGCTTCATGAATCCGACTCCTCCATTTTGAAACTGTCGAAGATCAACTCCCGGTCAACTCTTACCTTGCGATCTCGCCTATGTGCTCTCCTCGCCCGCTTCGGTTTCCGGAGTGCGTGTCGCTGTGGCCCTGGAGTGAGGGTCGTACTCGTATCTGCCCCCGGTGATTGCCGCTTCGAGATCCTCACGCTCGTCTCCCTTGCGACGGGGTGTCACGACGATGAGCAGGCTGGGCAGCACCAACAGCGCCACCACCACGGCGAACAGAATCATCACTGCCATGAGTTCGCCGAAACTTGCAAAGATCGGTGTCGGAGCAGTTGCCATGACTCCAAATCCGATAATCGACGTGATCGCAGACAGGACAAGGGCACCGCCCGTGCCCTCACCGGCACGTCGAAGCGCAGGAAAACGGCTCGGCTCGTTCTCAAACTCCTCGCGGAACCGCACCGTGAAGTGTGTCGAGAAGTCGATCCCTACACCAACGGCGATCGCCGCGATCGTGGCTGTGATCACATTGATCGTATGACCCTTGAGCCACATGTAGCCAAATACCCAAGCCACGACGAGGAGAATCGGGATGACGGTCACGATCGAATATCGGACGGATCGGAGAGTGAATCCGACGATGAGGACGGTCAGGAGGATGGCGATGGGTAGCGAGATCATCATTGAGCTGGTGAAGGCTGCCAATGAGTCCTGCTGTGTGATGATCTCACCAGAGACACTGACGGTCTTGGCAGCAGCTCCGAGATCAGCTGCCAGAATCGCCGCTGAGTCCTCAAGCACGCGGCGTGCCTCGAGAATGATCGCATCATCGGTGAAGGTCGTGATCTGCACGCGAAGGAGAGTTGCTTGGCTGCTGCCCTCTTCGTACAGGAACGTTTCGACATTGTCTGCGCGGATGATCGTGACACCGTCACCCGCGACCACCCCCTCGACCCGGCTGGCCGTGTAGATGGCTCCAACGCCGGCTGCCGAATCTGGAAGGCCGTTACCTGAGTCGATGATGGGTACACCCGATACCGACTCGACGTTGGCGGAAGCGCCAGGCACGGTCATTGTGGTCCTGACGAGCGACGCCGCATTCGGGGACACAATCAGCTCACCGTCGAGATCTCGAGCGAACTGTGCTTCACTCTGGTCGAGCCTGGCGATCGCAGCCTCCATGGCCTCAATCGACGCTGGATCGGTCAGGTCTCCTTCAACGTAGATGAACGCGGAACCGCCTGTGGCGCCCCCGTAGTGGGTTTCGATCCGCTCGAGACCCTGGATGAGGTCGGTCTTTGGCGAGAAGAAATCGTTGAGCTCGAACGCCGTCTCGACCTGGGTTGCCCCATATACACCCGCAATGGCCAGGGCTCCGACCACCGGGAGGGTGAATACGCGCCATCTGGCAAGGAAATGAACCACCGTGCCTGCGGCTTTGAAGCCTTGGCCAGCGCCCTTCACCTCGTCGGTAACCGGGTGACCCTTCTCGACGACGCGGATGTTTCGTCTTCTCGTCAACCGCATCGGTAGGAGGACGAACAGGCCGAGGAAGACCAGCAAAGCGATGGCTCCGATTTGGGCCATCATGGCTGTCAGCGAAACGACAACGCCTGCGACGATCGCCACGAATAGGAAGCTCAGCTTGTAGCCGACCATCAGTCCCCGGTCGGCGGGGTTGGGCCCCACCCGCTCCTCGATGTGGAGGACGGCCTTTGGACCCACCCAGCCAAGGATCAGATAGGCAATTATGAGTCCGATCGCAGCTGCGAACCCGAATTCGATGATCGCCTCGATACCTGACGCAGCATTCGAGAGGAACGCGGCGGCCGATGTGGCTGCTGCAAGGGTCAGCGCCGAGAACACGGCGACCATCCCAACGGTGTACGCGCGCGAGCGCGGTACACCGTCGACCTGAGCCTCGCGGACCCGGCCCATGCCGTGGATGAAGAAGTCGACGCCAAAGGCAATCAGAGTGATTGGCAGAATGAAGACAAGCAGCGCAGATCCCATGTTCAGGCTGACGAAGCCGAGAATGCCGTTGTAGAACAGCAGTGTGAGCGACAGCGCCGTGGCTACGACGACCGCGGCCCAGTACGAGCGCAGGAGAGCGCCGACGAGCAGCACGATGATCGCAACCGCAAGGAAGATGAAGGGGGCGCCGGCGCTCAATTGCTCGTCGCCCGTGAGGATTGAATCGATGCCGAGACCGATCGCTCTCATGTGCTGCTGGTCACCCCGCAGGGTTGTCTGCACGGTGCGGAGCCACGTTTCGGCATTTACGTCCTGAACCCGGTTCTGGCCGTCAACGATGTCGCCGCCCGCAAAGGTTTCGATGTCGTAGCGAACAGATGCGAGAAACGCTGGAGACCGCCAAATGGTGATCGTGTTGCCACCCACCTCGCCCGGCTCAGCCGTAGCCGAGTCAGCAAGGGTGAATCGAAGTCTTCCAAGGGGACTGTCATCGGCGAGCAGGTCTGCAAGTGCGATCTTGACATCTGCGTCTGTTGCGCCCGCAAGACCGGATGGCAGAGCCGCATCGACGGCATCGGCGAGGGAGAACACGCCAGAAACTTCGATGCCGAGGTCCTGATCGAACGCGCCTTGAAGGTGGGCTTCATTGTCGGAGTCGTCGCGCGCGCCAGCAGAGTTGTTCAGGAACTCGAGAAGGGCGACCCTGGTGAGCACGTCCTGGCCATTGAGTTCGTCTACGAGGAATGTTGCAATGCGGATCGGTGATGATGACGCGAACACATCATCGGCACGCGCCGCTGTGTCATAGATCTCACCCGACGGACTGAAGTTTGGTTCATCTGTGTCAGCGATCAGCGTCCCGACGATCCCAAAAACGACAGCGGCAACGATGAGGACGATGCTGAGAGCACCGATGTGCCTGTCAATCCAAGCGAAGATGCGATGAACCCTCGATTGGCCGGGTTCATATCGCGTAGATCTATCGGCCTTGCGGCCTTCCTGTGAAGTCATGCTTTGCCTCCCGCGGTCGACCATACACAAATCCAACTAACTACGTGCCAATACTGGTTGATCAGACGACGAGCGGTTCTCTCAAGGCACCTCGAGGCCGCACTTCATCTCGCAGCTGGGTACATTGACTCTCCGTGGATGCCCTTCTCACAGGAGTTCTGGCCGGTTATGGAATCGCAATACCGGTTGGTGCCATTGCCGTTCTCATCGTTGAGGTGGGTATCAGATGCGGGTTTCGCTGTGCATTCTTCGCTGGTGCGGGAGCGGCCACGGCGGATCTCCTCTACTCAGCTCTGGCCGTCATTGGCGGTGCGGCTCTGGCTGGCCTCGTCCAGTCTGTCGATCAACCGTTGCGTTACACCAGTGCTGCCGTCCTGGTTGCAATCGCTGTGGTTGGTCTCAGGCGGGTAGGGAGGACGCAGGAGTCGGTCCAGATCGCGTTCCCTGGCAGAAGGGAGTTGGCAAGCACTTATGCCCGCTTTCTTGGTCTTACGATCATCAACCCTACGACGATCGTCTATTTCGCTGCCGTCATCGTGGGTCTGGGTGTCGCAAACGGCATGTCGGCTGTTGACGGTGGATTGTTCGTAGTGGGTGCATTCCTTGCATCGCTGTCCTGGCAGACCCTGCTTGCAGGTGTGGGAGCATTTGCCGGGGATCGACTCGGTAGGCGAGCGCAGGCAGTCGCAATTATCGCTGGCAATCTTGTGATCCTTGTCTTTGCTGTCGTGATCCTTGTCCAATGACGTGCGGGACCTTCAACGGGTGTTCGACATGCTCTGTGGCATCATGAGCGTCAGTGACTCTGGAGGTCGAGGTGGCTGAACTGCTGAAGGACGCTACCGCACCATCAACTCGCGTGGTCAAGCTCGAGGGTTTCCTGGCTGATCACTCCACTGGGGAACAGGTCGTGGAAATCCGGGTCGAGCCATCCATCGTCTATTCCGAGATAGTTGGTCGGGACACGTACCTCAACTTCGACTTCACTCTCACAGGACTCACCGATAGGACGCTCGACCTCGTGTTTCTGAAGGTGGCTGCGTATGACCAGGATGATGCTCTCGTGGCGTACCGCTACCTCAACCGCAACGCCGTTGGACCCTCCGGCATCGAGACACTCGGCCAAACGAGAATCGAAGGAAGGGCAGTATTGGATGTCTTCAATCCCTTCTATACCTTTCCTACCGAGATCGGGCTCACCTGGCTCCGGTACATGTTCACGTTCCGCGACATGAAGTCGGGAGAGGAGTTCTACTTCGGAGACGTCCGAGTACGTCCCCGACTATACGCCCAACAAGTCTCGCTCAACCTGCCCGTCAGGGGGCTCATAACGGTGGCCGATGGCTACGACTACTTCTCCCACCATCGCCGCTTTGCGATGAGCATCGCTCGCGAGGCTACGAGGGGCGCGATGCAGCAGAACTTCGCGCGTTTCGCGCTCGACTTCGTTCACATCGGCGAGGACGGGAACACGCGACGGATGACTGATGAAGAGCGGGTAAAGAATTACGATTTTCGCTTTGTTGATGCGCGACGCTTCTATTCCGATGGTGCCCCTGTCTTCGCACCGGGGAGCGGAGAAGTCGTTGTCGCGGAGGACGGCCACGCCGACCTGTACGAAGGGGTATTTCAGTTCGATGCGGCGGTTGCGGCTGATCGGGTTCACGATCTTGCCGGTAACCATGTTGTCATCATGCACAATGAGCACGAGTACAGCCATCTTTTCCACTTCCTCAAGGGGAGCATCGAGGTGGTTGAGGGTCAAGGAGTTAGCCCGGGTCAATTGCTCGGCCTGATAGGGTTCTCAGGTGCCGCCACTGTCTATTCGCATCTGCACTACCAATTGATGGATGGACCTGACTTCCTCGTCGCCAATGCGCTTCCCCCAAGATTCGACGGCGTTGAATTCGTTCGGGGCAAGAGCCGGACCCTGATCGATGACGCAGCCATCAATACCGGCGACATCATCTGGAGTGAGTGATCGTTTGGCCTCTCCACTCAGCCTGTATTCAAGGAACGGAGGCCTGGCGAGGGCACTGCAGGTCCAGGTTCTCCTGCTTGCGGTTCTGGCAACAGCCTGTGGCGGCGGGCCGTCCCACGCTGACTACGCAAAGGACGTTGAGGCGCTCGTTGTTACGATGAACGCCCGTCTTGACGAACTCGATGCCGAAACGGTTGGGACACGAGATCTGGAGCAGATTCAGAGATACGCGCAGCAGCGCGTCATCGCTCGCTCTGATTTTCTCGCCGGCACGCGTGACATCGAACCTCCCGATGAAGCTCTGGAGCTGCACGAGATTGCAGTTGAGATCATGCAGCGGGTTTTCGACGCTGAATCGAAACTGGCGGACCGAGTCATGAACTTCGAGTCAGCCAGGGGTATCGATGCGATCTGGGAGACTCCAGAGGGGATTGCAGCGCGAGCCGCAGATGAGCAGGCCATCGCGTTGTGCCACGTAGCACAGTCTGAATTCGATCAAACGGCAGACCGGGAGAAGTTCAAAGACGTACCCTGGATTCCGTCTGAGATGAAGAGGGTCATTGTCGTCGCTTTCGGATGTGACGCCGATGATCGATAGTGGACGAGCTCCAGTTTCTGCGGTCGCGAGGGCTTGCGCGATCGGTTTCTGTCATACTCAGCTCTTGATGTGTTCAATGGAGATGATCGAGTGAGTGAGGACCATGACAGCGACGGGATGCCTGGATCGTCGGACGTATCTGCCGATCTTGGGCAGATCGGGCATCGGCGACAGGTCCGTAT
>JAZFUH010000084.1:0-2870 GCA_036447125.1 Acidimicrobiia bacterium
CGAACGTGCGCCGATTGATCTCGGGCATTTCTGACTCCCTTTTTGGCCTGTGTGCGTCACTGCACCGGGTTACCATAATCTGCCGAAACAGAAAAATCCTGAGTCCCTCAGTAGATTTGTCAGGGACTCGTCATTTAGGGGAGCGAACCGCTCACTGGGGCTCGCTGCCGAAGTCGGATTTCGGATTTCGGTCTTCGGCTTGCGGTCGTCAGTCGTTGTCCGCCGACCAGGTCTCCATCTGGACACCGAGGCCGTCCGCGATGCGGTTGACATAGGCGTAGTAGGCGGCAACCGTGCAGATGTCGAGGATGTCTCTGTCTGTAAAGCCGACGTCACGCAGGGCGACCACATCGGACTCGGTCATCTCGCCCGGCGCGAGTGTGAGCTTCTCGACGTACCCGAGCATTGCCTTGCGTTGCTCGTTCAATCCAGCGGTTCGCCAGTCATGCTCGATGGCTTCGAGCAGTTCATCATTCTTGAGGAGGCGCCGCAGACCGCGACGATGGTGGGTCAGTCAGTAGTGGCAATCATTGATGTCGCTCACGACCAGAGCGATGAGCTCGCGCTCCATCTTTCGCAACGTCTTTGTGCCAGACATCGCTGCGTTGTAGACACCGAGATGCGCTTCGAGACCTGAAGGGTCGAGCGAGTGGATCTGCATGATGTTGTCGACCCGGTTGAGATTGCGGTCGACGACCTTGCCGTAGAGCTCAGCGAGCGTGCCAGCCCATTCGTCTTCCCTCTTGGTGTCGATCCAGGCCACGAGTTATTCGCCGCAAGGACTAATCATGAGGATGGGCGAGTTCAAGGGGTACTGGGCGGGCCGCTGCACTCTCAAGTAGGCCCTGGACGATGCCGTGGTCGATCTTGCCCACGATCTCTGGCTGGGCGGCACCGGTCGTGCACAGAGGGCAGAACTGGACAACGATCCGGTTTTCGGTTGGGTCTGTCGATGCTCCGAGACCCTTGCCCATCATCGCCTGGGCAACAGCCATGGCGGCCTCCTCGAAGCCGTCCTCGCTTGCAAGCCCGATCTCTCCTGCGAGCTCGACTCCATAGTCGTGCCCAACGGCCTCTGCGATCTCAAGAGCCTTGCCGTTGTCGAGTTCTGAAATGACCTTCGTGAGAAGTTCTGCGAGCTGGTCGTACTTGCGTGCCGAGTACTGAATGTTCACGGACTTCTCCGTGACCTCGTACCGCTTTGCGGGGCGACCGGCCGTTGGCGTTGCGATCGGATGATCAGAGATGCGGACGAAGCCGTCGTTGAGCAGCTTGTCGAGATGGTGGCGCGCAACATTAGGATGGATGTCGAATGAGGACGCTATCTGGTTTGCTGTCACAGGTTCGTGGGATTCACGGACCATCACATAGATGCCGCGGCGAGTCGTGTCCCCAAGGGCTCCGGTGATCGCAGCGATCTGCTTGTCGAATGTCTCGGACTGCATGATCTCTCCTGTCACCTCAATGATACGACGGGCGGGGCCTGTTGTCCTCCGTACTGACGGCGAGTTGACCCCAGCACCCTCCTAGCCTCGATTTCACTACCCCGATAGGAGTTCCGCGTGGTTGAAGTTGCAACGGTTCGCGATGCGATCGAGCAGGTCGAGGATCCTGAGATTCATCGGAGTCTCGGTGAGCTCGGCATGGTCCGCGAACTCGCCGTTGCCGACGGTGCGGTCGCTGTGACGGTTGCCCTCACCATCGCAGGTTGCCCGCTCAAGGAGACACTGAAGAGTGACGTAACCGGCGCTGCCATGAGTGTCGACGGGGTTTCTTCGGTTGACATCACCTTCACATCGATGACCGATGAGGAGCGCGCCGCTCTGACGGCCGACCTCAGGGGAGGCCCCGCGGGCGAGCGTGAGATTCTTGTTGCAAGGCCTGGTTCGAGGACCCGGATCATCGGTATCTCATCCGGTAAAGGCGGCGTGGGGAAGTCATCGGTGACGGCGAATCTCGGTGTCGCCCTCAGCAAGCTTGGCAAGCGAGTCGGGATCATCGACGCAGACGTCTGGGGATTCTCGATCCCGAAGATGATGGGTATCGATCGCGCGCCGACAGTGCTTGATGACATGCTCCTGCCGCCGGAGGCCCACGGCGTTGCCGTGATCTCCATGGACTACTTCGTCCAGCCAGATCAGGCCGTCGTGTGGCGTGGACCCATGCTCCACAAGGCACTCGAGCAGTTCCTTGTCGACGTCTATTGGGGCGACCTCGACTATCTCCTCATTGACATGCCACCGGGAACCGGTGATGTTGCCATCTCGATCAGTCAGTATCTCCCGAAGTCTGAGATCCTCATCGTTACGACGCCACAACCGACCGCACAGCGTGTTGCCGTTCGGGCCGGGTTGATGGCCCGCAAGGTCAACCAGGACGTAATCGGCGTGATCGAGAACATGTCCTGGTTCACAGGCGACGACGGCAAGAAGTACGAGATCTTCGGGGAAGGTGGGGGAGAGGCACTTGCCGCCGACCTGAATGTGCCCTTCCTCGGGAAGATCCCACTCGTGACGGCGCTGCGCCAAGGTGCCGACGTCGGGGATCCGATCAGCGTTGTGGAGCCTGAAGGTGAGGCAGCCACCGCCTTCGCCGATCTGGCAACTCAGATCGTTGAGACAGGACCGAGGCTCAGAACACACCCTGAACTTGTGATCTCCTGAGGACCGGGGAGCAACGGCGTTGAACGCCGGACCGTGCTTCTAGGATTGCTGCAGACGAAGGGAGCAACATGACCGACAGGCACACCGTTCGGGTTGGCGTGAAGTCAGCCAGAGAACTCGATATCGAGGTTGACGATCCCTCGGCAGTGAGCGCAGCCTACGAGAAGGCCCTCAAGGGCAAGGATCGGGTGCTGTGGATCACAGACA
>JAZFUH010000085.1:0-7196 GCA_036447125.1 Acidimicrobiia bacterium
ATCGGCCTCCTGCGCCTGGATGACAACTCTGGCATCGAAGGTCTCGAAAGGACATTCGACTCAGAGCTCAAGGGTCGTCCGGGGAAGATCATCGTTGAAGTCGACCCCGGCGGACGTGTGATACCCCAGGGTGAGGTGCTCATCGAGCCCGCCGTTGCCGGTAGTGACATCATCACGACTATCGACCGCGAGATCCAGTTCGCTGCTGAACAGGCGCTCACCAAGGCGATCCAGAAGACGAACGCCGTTGCCGCTGCCATCGTTGTTCTCCTGCCGGAAACAGGAGAGATCGTTGCAATGGCGAGCTGGCCGGGTCTTGATCTCAATGACCGATCCGTGGTCACGCCTGCCGTCCTGCGCAATCGGGCCGTGGCAGACGTGTACGAGCCGGGATCGACGCTCAAGACCGTCACGATCGCTGCAGCGATCGAGGAGGGTGTGGTTACACCCCTGACCCCGATCGACACGCCGAGGGCCGTGACCATCGGCGAATTCGAATACCAGGACCACTCCAACTTTCCTGAGTGGATGCCGGTGGAGGACGTTCTCTCGAGGTCGTCGAATGTCGGAACCATCGAGATCCAACGCCGCCTCGGCAACGAGCTGCACTACGAGTACCTGACGGCCTTTGGTCTCGGTCGACCGTCCGGATTCGATATCGCCGGCGAGAGACAGGGCACGCTCGACCCGACGGCGCTGTGGACTCGGACGAGCGGGTCATCGATCGCGATCGGATACGCAGTCGGGACGACCGCCCTTCAGATGGCCGCCGTATACGCGACGATCGCCAATGACGGCGTCTGGACCGAGCCATATCTTGTCGAAGAGATCATTCGCCCTGACGGCACGAGAATCGGGACACAGCCGAGGACGCGCCGTGTCCTCTCCGTTGCCACCGCGCGGGAGATGCGGAGAATGCTCGGTCGTGTCGTCGAAACCGACAAGGGCACCGGCCGCCGCGCCCGCATGTCCGACTACACCTCGGGAGGAAAGACAGGAACGAGCCAGAAGTTCGACGTTGAGGCGGGTGTCTACTCGGACGAGACGACGGCGTCTTTCATAGGCATGGCCCCCCTTGATGACCCGAAGGTCGTTGTCGTTGTCGTCCTCGACTCGCCGAATGGCCTCCTTCCCGACGGGACCGACCTGTCCTTCGGTGGAGCTGCGGCCGCACCTGTCTTCGCCGAGGTTACGCAGAACGCTCTCCACCAGCTTGGCGTAGCTCCAGATCGGGACTGAGATGTCCGGCATGGGTGTCCCGCTCAGCAAGATCGCCAGGCACACTCCGGGCGTCGTCGCAGTCATCGGAGGCGACACCGCTGTGTCAGAGATCACCCATGATTCACGTCAGGTAGGTCAGGGTTGTCTCTTCGTTGCGATTCCTGGCGAACGATTCGACGGCCACGACTTCATAGACACCGCTCTCGGGCACGGGGCGTCGGCGGTTCTTGTCGAGCAGCAGCAGACCGGATCTATGTCCCAGATCGTTGTCGAGAACTCCCGAGCTGCAATGCCTTGGGCCGCTCGAGCTGTCTTCGGTTTTCCCGACTCGTCAATGGACGTCGCGGGCGTGACCGGCACGAACGGCAAGACCACGGTCACCCACATGATCGAGGCGATCATGGTTTCGGCTGGGATACCCGTCGGGATCATCGGAACCCTCGGCGCTCGGATCAACGGCGATCCCATGTCGATTGCGAGGACAACGCCTGAAGCAACCGATCTCCAGCGAATTCTCGCAAGGATGAGGGATGATCGAGTTCGCGTTGTGCTCATGGAGGTTTCATCCCATGCCATCGAACTGCGTCGATCTGACGCGATTCATTTCTCCGTTGTCGGGTTCACGAACCTGTCCCAGGACCATCTGGACTTCCACGGAGACATGGAATCCTACTTCGAGGTGAAACGGCGGCTCTTCGCATCGGGCGTGACCGAGGCTGCGGTGGTGAACACGGGCGATCCATGGGGCGAACGTCTCAAGGCGTCTTCCGATGTGCCGACAACTACGGTCTCTCTGGGCGATGACGCGCAGATCCACACAACCGACCTGTTGGCAAGCTCCAAGGGAACCTCCTTCACCGTCACAACCCCGGTGGGATCCGTGCCTGTCTTCCTGCCGCTCATCGGAAGCTTCAATGTATCGAACGCCCTGGTGGCGATCGGTATGGCTCTCAGACTCGGTGTCGACCTTCCTCGGATCAGCAGAGGGCTCGGAGAGCTTGGCACCATTCCGGGCCGCATGGAGATCATCCCCCATGACGGGCCCTTCACCGTCGTTGTCGACTACGCACACACTCCAGACGCGATCGCGGTCATCCTGGGCTCCGTGCGGTCCACGGTTCGCGGCCGCGTGATAGTGCTCGTGGGTGCGGGCGGAGACCGCGACACGGAAAAGCGGTCGGTCATGGGTGCGGCCGCAGCAAGGCTCTCCGACCTGACGATCATCACGACGGACAATCCGCGTTCTGAGGATCCGGTTGCGATCGCAGATGAGGTCGCACGCGGAGCGGAATCCCAGCCGAACGCTGTGGTCGAAACGGTCATCGATCGGAGATCGGCCATCAAGCGCGGGATCGCAGTGGCGCAAGCGGGAGACATGGTTCTCGTGTTGGGCAAGGGACACGAACAGGGTCAGGACATCGGTACAGAAGTGCTTCCATTCGATGACAGGGATGAGGTCCGTGATGCGCTTGTTGACGCCGGGTGGGTGCCGTCATGAACGGAGTCTCCCTTGGATGGACGCTCGAAGAGTCAGCCGACGCCGTCGAAGGCACACTCGTTGGAGATACGGGTCGGGTCGTGCGGGGTGTGGCGACCGACAGCCGTATGGAGGTCGACGGCGAGCTCTTTGTCGCTCTCGTGGGTGAAACGTTCGATGGCCACACATACATAGAGGAGGTCCTTGGATCCGGTGCAACCGGTGTCGTGGTCAATCGTGGCGCCGGAGTCGATGCGACGCCGCGCATCGAGGTCGACTCAACGGGCAGCGCCCTTGTGGCGCTTGGTGTCAAGCGCCGCAACGAACTTGACATTCCGGTGGTTGCGATCACGGGATCGACGGGAAAGACCTCGACAAAGGATCTCGTCGCTGTCGGGTTGGAGGGATCCTGGTCATCGCCACGCTCGTACAACAACGAGATCGGAGTGCCTCTCACGGTGCTGTCCACGCCAGGGGATGCAACCGCGCTGATACTCGAAGTCGGCTCGCGCGGGAGAGGCCACATCGACTGGTTGAGTCCGGTCGTACAGCCAGATATCTCTGTGATCACAAACCTCGGTGTTGTACATCTCGAGACATTCGGATCTCAGATGGGTCTTGCGGACGCAAAGTACGAACTCGTTGCCTCTCTCAAGCCTGAAGGGATCGCTGTGCTACCACACGATGAGAGGTCGCTGCGTCGCGGCGGCTCGCACAGAACGATCACGTTTGGCCCGGATGGGGCAGATGTGCATGTCACCGATGTCTCAACCGATGACCTGGGTCTGCCTACGTTCACCCTGGTCACCTCCCATCGAGAGTACCGATTGACTCTTCCGCTGGCAGGCATCCACCAGGCGACCAATGCGGCTGCAGCGGTTGGTGTTGCGATTGCCCTCGATGTCGATATCGCAGAGTTCATCTCGAGACTGGAAACTGTGAGCGGATCTCCATGGCGGATGGAGATACATCGCGGTGTGTACACAGTGGTGAACGATGCGTACAACGCCAACCCTCAATCTGTGGAGAGCGCGCTTCGCACGGTTGCCGCCATGGGGGGGCGGTCTGTCGCGGTACTTGGCGCGATGGCTGAACTCGGACAGGTGTGTGAGGCAGAGCACGCCCGTATGGGGAAGCTTGTCTCCGAACTCGGGTTCACCAAGCTTGTGGTTGTAGGGCCGGACCACGGATACGCTATCGGTTTCTCCGGTCCGACCCACAAAGCCGCCGATATCGAAGATGCGGAAGATACGCTCTTGCACATCATCGAACCGGGAGACACCGTGCTGGTGAAGGCGTCACGCTGGGCCGGTCTTGAACGCCTGGCTCTCCATCTGATCGAGGACGCTGCACCGTGATCTCAATTGGCCTTTCATCCGTAACGGCATTCGTGCTCGTGATCCTCGTCACGCCTCTCGCCATCCGGTTTCTGCGCCGGCGCAACATCGGTCAGTTCATCCAGTCAGAGGTCGAGGGGCACATGCACAAGCAAGGTGTGCCGACGATGGGTGGAGTCATCATCGTCTCAGGCGCCGTACTCGGCTATCTCCTTGCCCATTTCAAGATCTTCACTGTTGGTGAAGGATTCGGCCTCGTCAGCCAACCGGTGAGTGACAAGGCCCTCCTCGGGCTCTTCGCCCTTGTCGGCATGGCTTCCATCGGATTTGCCGACGACTTCACGAAGTTCGCCCGCAAGCGCAACGAGGGACTTTCGAAGCGGTGGAAGTTCGGTGGGCAGCTCGTCGTCGCTGCGCTCTTTGCGTGGGGCGCATCGAGCGCCGGCGTCAGCACCGAACTGTCCTTTGCACGACCTCTCGGGATCGATCTGGGTCCCATCGTGTTCTTCGGTCTCGTGCTCTTCATGCTCACTGCAACCGCCAACGCCGTGAACCTGACTGATGGTCTCGACGGCCTGGTGGCCGGATCGAGTGCTCTGGTATTCGGCTCGTACGTCCTGATCGCTTTCTGGCAGTCACGCAATGCATCGTTCTACGGAGTCGAAGGTTCGCTCGACATCGCGCTATTCGCCGCAGCTGCGCTCGGCGCCGTGGTGGCGTTTCTGTGGTGGAACGCTGCACCGGCGAGGATCATCATGGGTGACACCGGTTCCCACGCGATAGGCGGCGCGATTGCCGCACTGGCCCTGCTCACAAACACACAGCTGCTGCTTGTGGTCATCGGCGGCCTCTTCGTGATGGAGACGGTCTCTGTGATCCTTCAGGTCGTCTCGTTCCGAGGTTTTGGAAGACGCATTTTTCTGATGGCCCCGATCCATCACCACTTCGAATTGAAAGGATGGCCGGAGACCACCGTGATCATCAGGTTCTGGATCATCTCAGGAATGGCTGTCGCTGTCGGTGTCGGACTGTTCTATGGAGACTGGGTCTCGTCTTCATCGATCGTGCCATGAGGATCTTGATCCTTGGTACAAGCCTTCGAGGCCTCGCCGATGCAGCAAGGATCAGTCTCGCCGCCGGCGCCGAGGTCGTGATGTACGACTCAGAGTTACCTGAACCTCCTGCCGATCTCCAGGGAAGAGTGGCCGTGTTGCCCTGTGAGTGGAACCCGGATCATCTCAACGGAATCGATCGTGTCATCGCCTCCCCTTGGTTCGCTGAGGTGAGACCACCGGTGAGTGACGCCATGAAGGCGGGCATCGAGGTCATAACCGAAGCAGGATTCGGTCTCGAACACATCGACACGCCCTTCGTCGCAGTGACGGGAACCAACGGAAAGACGACGGTGACCGAGGTGGTTGCAGACATGCTCGTCGCATCCGGCATCCGCGCCGAGGGAGGAGGGAACCTCGGCACGCCGGTTTCCGGAATGACAGGCACCGATGCAGAGATCCTTGTGCTCGAGCTCTCCTCCTATCAACTGCGGTTCCTCGGAGGAGCAGTTCCAAAGGCTGGCGCTCTGTTGAACATCGCGCCCGACCACCTCGATTGGCACGGGACGTTCGAGGAGTACGTCGATGCAAAGGCTCGCATCTTCGTCGGAATGGATCAGGGCTCCGTGCTGGCGTACAACTCAGATGATCCTGTCGTCGTTTCGGTCGTGTCGAGGGCCGAATGCATGCTCGTGCCGTGTTCAGGAACGGTGGTTCCTCCGAACGGCAATGGTGTTGAGGGGAGTCGCATCTTCATCGGTGGAGAAGAATTCGCCGCACCGACCGATGACCCTTCGTTCCTGTTCGATCTTGTCGCGGCAGGAACGGTTGCTCTTGCCGTCGGAGCGTCACGTGAGGGAGTGCAACATGGGATCACCGCGTTCCGGCCGGGCGCCCACCGGAGACAGATCATCGAGACGGAGGACGGCATCCTCTGGATCGACGACTCGAAGGCAACGAACCCACATGCGACTTCGGCCGCAGTTAGGGCGTTTGCTCCGGTCGTGTTGCTTGCCGGTGGTCAGAACAAGGGTCTCGATCTTTCGCCGATCGGAGCCCTCGATGGTGTCACGAACCTGGTTGCCTTCGGAGAGGCTGGTCAGGCGATATTGGAGACCAGCCGGTCCCCGGCCACCCTTGTCGAATCGCTTGAGGATGCCGTGAACAAGGCAAGGACCCTGGCCGGGGCCGGTGACACGGTTCTGCTGTCGCCCGGGTGTGCCAGCTTTGACGAGTTCTCGTCCTACGCTGAGCGGGGCGACGCATTCCAGCGTCTGGTGAAGACGACCGAGGGGACGACTGCATGACAAGAATTGCTCACACCTCGGACAGGAAAGTCGCTGACACCTCGGACATGGAAGCTGTCCGTTCAGGCTCAAAACGTCATCCCCGAACCCAAGCGAAGATACGGGCCGCCGGTGCCAGACGGTCAGTGTTCCTGCTCGTCATCGTTGCAATGCTTCTCACGATCGGTCTTGGGGCGATGCTGAGCGCGTCCTCGGTTGTGTCGATCACCGCAAACGCCGACCAGTTCGAGTTGTTCACAAAGCAGATGCTGTGGGTTGGAATAGGTCTCGGCGTCCTCGTAATCACTTCATTCGTCCCCTACCACGTGTGGCAGAGGCTCGCTCTTCCGATCTACACGTTGGTCGTCATCGGACTTGTTGTGACCTTGGTCGTCGGTGATACGAGGGGCGGAGCCACCAGATGGATCGTCGTCGGACCGGTCACGGTCCAGTTGGCCGAATTCGCAAAGTTCGCCACTCTGTCGCTCCTCGCTGCCGTCATCACGAAGAAGGATGCGCTTGTGACCGATCTTTGGCATGTCATCGTCCCGGTCGGAGCAATTCTCGGAACGGTCGGTCTCCTGTTGCTCGCCCAGCCGGACTTCGGGAACGTGCTCCTCATCGTCGTCCCAGCCTTCGTGGTGCTCGCTGCGTCGACCGTACCGTTGCGGTTCGTGCTTTCAATGGCCGGGCTCGGCGCCATTGCGATGACCGCAGTTGCAATGTCTGCTGACTACCGCAAGGCCCGATTTTCGGGATTCTTCAGACCGTTCGAGAATGCCAAGGGGTCCGGCCTGCAGGCAGTGCAGTCCATGGTCGCTCT
>JAZFUH010000086.1:0-2292 GCA_036447125.1 Acidimicrobiia bacterium
TCGGGGCAGTCGAACATGAAGCGGGTTTCTGCCGAGACAGGCGGCAAGACGCCGAACATCATCTTTGCCGATGCACCTGACCTCGACTTCGCGATCGGAGCGGTCGGATTCTCCATCTTCTGGAACACAGGCGAGATGTGCATTGCAGGTTCAAGGCTCCTCGTGGAGCGATCGATCTACGACGAGGTGGTTGAGCGGGTCGCGACGTCTGCCAAGTCGTGGAACCCTGGGGACCCGCTCGATCCGGCAACCAAGGCCGGGCCCGTGGTGGACGACACGCAGCTCGACAGGGTCATGGGTTACATCGAACGCGGATCGGATGAAGGCGCTCGTCTTGTCGCGGGCGGAAACCGGACTCTGGTGGACACGGGGGGTTACTTCGTCGAACCGACCGTGTTCGCAGACGTCGACAACAGCATGGAGATCGCAAGGGAGGAGATCTTCGGGCCTGTGCTCTCCATCATCCCATTCGATGACCAGGACGAGGCACTCCGAATCGCCAACGACACACGGTATGGGCTGTCCGCGGCGGTGTGGACATCGAACCTCGCGAAGGCGCACACCATGGCAGCAGGCCTGAAGGCAGGAACGGTGTGGGTGAACAACTTCGACACATCTGACATCACGGCCCCCTTCGGCGGCTACAAGGAGTCAGGTTTCGGCGGCAAGGACAAGTCCCTCCACGCCCTCGACAAGTACACCCACATCAAAACCACCTGGATCAACCTCGGCCGCGGTGGGATCTGACGACCAATCGCTTTACATCATCGATGTAATCAGATAATCTGATTACATGTCGGACGTAACTGCAACAGAAGCAGCCCGGAACTTCTCAGATCTCCTCGACAACGTTGAACACGGTGGCGAGAGCTACACGATCGTGCGCCGCGGCAGGGCAGTGGCTCACCTCGAACCCGTGGACCGTGGACAAGGTGACGCTGCAAAGGCAGTTCTTCGGCGACACAGGCCAGACGAGGATTGGTCCGGCGACCTGGACGATGTTCGATCGATGCTCGAGATCGACGAGAGACCGTGAGCCTTCTGCTCCTGGATACCACGTTCCTTGTCGACGCGGAACGCGGAGACGTCGTACTCGACGACCTTATAGACGACGAGGACGAGGTCGCCATCGCCGCGATATCGGTCGCAGAGCTTCTCGTCGGAGTGAAGCTCTCTTCGGGGAGGCGCCGTCGCTCACGTCAGGCCTATGCAGATGACATCATCGACTCACTGCGGATCATCCCCTACGACACGTCAATTGCACGTGAGCACGCTGACCTCCTCGCAGCGGTTCGAAAGGTTGGTCGACCCCGTGGCGCCCATGATCTCATCATCGCCGCCACTGCTCGAGCGACGAACCGTGCCGTGGTCACATCAGACACAAGAGCCTTCATCGATCTCCCCGGTGTCGTCATCTCGAGCCACCGGTGAATGCCGATGCATCTCACTCCATAACATCAGTCCGTTCAACATCCCGGAGGACGTGGCGCGCTACGCCTCGACCTTCACAAAGCGCCGGTCGAGCCACACGAGAGGCGCAACAGCTGGGTCAGTCACCGCGGATGCCATGACTTCGCCGTAGATCACCCAATGGTCACCAACCTCGGTGCGGTCGACCGTGATGCACTCGAGATGCGCAAGGGCACTCCTGAGAACCGGTCCCGCGGCCGGCGTGGCAGGTTCTGACCATTCCGAGCCAGTGAACTTGTCTGCGTCATGAGTTGCGAAACGCATCACCTCATCGTCGCTTCCCTCAGGCATGACATTCACGGTGAATCCATCCGCATCGAGCATCGGTTGAAGTGATGCGGTTGCCTTGTCGACACAGACGAGAGCGATCGCAGGATCCGCAGACACAGACATGAACGCCGTCACGGTCAGACCAATCGGCCCATCTTCACCAGTCGCCGTCACCACCGTGACGGTGGTGGCGAAACGCGACATCAACTTCTTGAAATCGTCAGCGGACACAGACATTGTGGTCTCCCATTTCGGCTCCGTGATCAGCAATGTTATGGGGAGCGGGACAACCAGCCGACGCATGGGTTTACTGTGTGGCCAACAATGACAACCATGACCGACCGCGTGCAGATCGTCGAAGTGGGACCCAGGGACGGGCTCCAGAACGAGTCCGTGATCCTATCCACGGCTACCAAGATCGACATGATCACGCGACTCGGCGATGCCGGCCTGACCCGGATCGAGACCGTGTCATTTGCCCACCCTGACAAGGTCCCCCAGATGGCCGATGCCGAGGCTGTCATGGAAGGCCTCCCACAAAGGGACGACGTC